>PEZZ01000033.1:5070-17868 GCA_002773845.1 Candidatus Buchananbacteria bacterium CG10_big_fil_rev_8_21_14_0_10_42_9 | reverse complement strand
CCGCCAAGTGTTCGTAGTAGCGGCGAATCACTTTACCAAAATCCCACAAACGATGAAAAATTTCCATTAGATAAGCTTGGATTAAAACAAAATCACCAACTGTCACAATCCCTTGGCGCCATAAACGCAAAGCCAAATAAAATGTTCCTACTTCCAAAAAAATAATCAGGAATACTTGAATGGCTTCAAAAATTTGATCTAAATTCCACGTCAAAATGCGCAGGCGCTGCAACTTCATTGTGACCGTACGAAACAAATGCTTTTCCCGTTCGTGGCCTGTAAATAGCTTAACATTACTTTGGTTGGTAATAGTATCAGCCAAAACGCCAGTTACGACAGAATCCATTTCGCTTTTTTTGACATCATACTTAAACTTATAACGGCTAAAAGCGTAGTTAACCGCCATGTAAACAATAACCCATATAAATACAGTTAAGCTAAGCCAATGATTTCGCAAAAATAATACGCCGATGATAATTGAAACTTGCGTGCCGATTGGCAGCCACGAATAAAAAAAGGTGTCCGCAATGCCTTCAAAGCCACGATAAAATCGCCCGACCCGCTTGACGAGAGAGCCAATGAAATTGTTGTTAAAAAAATTAACTGAGTGGCCGTGCAAATAATTAAAGCAAGTATTTGCCAGCTCGGTCATTATTTTGGCCTGAAAATAAGTCAAGGAAAAATTACCGACTCGCCAAAAAAGCCATGACGCCAAATACGCCACCAACACTTTAAATAAAATCGGCACTAAAGCAACATAGCGGGCGGTAATGCTTATTGGCTCAACCAGCGTGTCAAAAAACTCTTTATAAAACAATGGCACAATAATACTCGCGATATTAGCGAAAACCACGCCAGAAATTGCCACTAAGCCTAAGACCCGATGGCGCTTTACATGCTGCCAATAAATTCTGAATGTTTGTTTGGTATAACTTCTCATATTGCGATAAAAATAAAAAGGGTTTCCCCTTTATTCTGCTAATTATTAGACGTAGCCAAACCAAAAATGTTACAAATTGTCAAAATTAATGTTTAATCCCTCTCACCTGGAGGGAGAGGGCAAGGGTGAGGGGGCATAAAAATTTCTACCTCACCCTAACCTGCCTGCCGGTCGCACGCCGCCAAAGGCTATGGCCGACGGAGCGCAGGCAGGTCCTCTCCTGCTAGGAGAGGAAATCAATCTAAAAGCTTTTTCTTTCGTTTAAAATATATTTTTCCGAAAACCACTGCGCTCGTAATTGGCCGGCTAAATAAAAAGATCCGGTTGCAACAATTAAATCATCATCATGGGCAATTTTTTTGGCTTTGGCTAAAGCTTTTTTGTTATCGGATATGCTTAAAGTCTTCGCATTTTTCTTGAGATACTTTTTTGCCGCCTGATTCAAAGCGCTCATGCTATGTGGCTTGCGGTACCAATCTTTAAAAGTTGTAAAAATTACAACGTCAGCCAAAGGGATAATTTGCGATAAAATCTCATCCGGATCTTTTTTATTTCCAATACTAATAATCAAAATTAGCTTATTGTATTCTTGCAAGCGCAATTGTTCGGCCGTGCTTTTCATTTTAACTTTGTTGTGTGCGCCATCTAAAATAATACGAGGTTTAGTTTGCATTAATTCAAATCGAGCAGGTAATTTTGTTCTAACAATACCACTATCCACTGCTCTGGCTTTAAGTTTTAGATGCTTGCCAATTGCTTTTACCATCGCCACATTGCGTGATTGGGCGGTTTGACCGCGAACTTGGTGAAACGGTACTTGCCTTTGGGCACAAATAAACTTTAAGATCTTTAAAATTGACGGCCGCTGCTCGGCTGTAAAAAAATGCGAACCAGTTTTTATAATGCCAGCTTTGTCTTTAGCGATTTTTTGTAAAGTTTGACCCAATCGCATTTTTGTTTTTTAAAATAAAGCATAGCCATGACAAAAAAAACTTCAAAGTACGATGGCCCGCCATAAGGGCCAGATTCAAATGCTTTTTCGATATGTGGCTTAAGTCTGTTGGCTAAAACTGTAAACTCTTTGCGCGCAATATATTTGTCATTAACTTTAATCTCCTCTATCGCTGAAGTCACATATGGTGAAGTAAATAAACCGGCATTAAATCCAGCGGCTTGCAATACTTCATGCAGCATTGTCGCGACTGTACCCTTCCCGGCGGTGCCGGCAATATGGATTATTTTAATTCCTCTTTCTGGATCGCCAACTTCGTCAAGCAAATAACGAGTGCGCTGAATAAAAAAATCCGGATTCAATTTAGGATCATCTTCGTACTTTTTCGCTTTCGGCCGGCTAGATAATTTTTCTAGATATTTTAAGGCTTGATAGTATTCACGCATAGACTTTAAAGGCCGCGACAAGCGCGGCCTAGTGTCATCGCGAGCGAACATTGTGAGCGTCGCGATCCCCGCCTGCCGGAAGGCTGGTCATGAGATTGTGGCGTCGCTATCGCTCCTCGCAATGACAATTTTTTACTGTACTGGCTTCAATAAATACTTTGAATCTAAATTGAACGGTAAACTAATAATTTTCTTTTTCAATAAGTAAGCTAAAACATTACTGACTACGACATAAGATACTGATATGCCAACAGCCATTAGCAACCGTTCCATCGCTACGATGGGAATTAGGCCAATCCAAATTTCTTTAGTTAATCCAAAGGCCCAAACCCAAGCCGCTCCGCCAACCGCGTGCGCGGTAAAAGTGGCGCCAAGACTGCGGGCCAATAAAAATTTGTCGCGGTAAAAATACATTATTATTGGAATCAGCCAATAAAGCGAAAAATACCACGCTTGCCGACCAATCGGATTGGCAATAAAGGCAGCGATCGCGATGGCAGGCACGACGATATTCCAACTGGCCTTCTTGCCAAAATAAGCGGCGGCAAAAAGCATCGGAAAAAACCGAATCACAGTCCCGACATCAATGACTTCAGCACCGTGGATTAAAAAGTTAACAAATTGCATCAAAAATACTGACACCACGCCCGGTATTAATCCGATAAAACCAGTCGCAATCGGACCAAAAAAGTCAAACAGGGTAAACTTGACCTGTGATCCGACCAACTTAGTGAACGGCACTTGCAAGGCGATTAATCCCAAAACGGTAAAAATTGCCACAAACCACAAATTCTCATGGTTAAAAAACTTAGACATTTGTTTCATATTAATTAATATATTTTAATATTGATGCCTAACACTGATTGTCGTCCTGAGCTTGACTCAGGATCCAGGTATTAACTATCTGGATTCCAAATCAAGTTTGGAACGACAGTTAGGGCGCCCAACCGCCAGCGACTTCAATATTGGCACCATTAATATAATTAGATTTATTAGATAATAAAAATAAAACCGCGTTCAGTATATCATCAAAATTGGCGTATCGTCCAGCTGGCACATCTAATTTATGTTCGCTACTGTCCAAAATGCCCGGCGAAATAGCGTTGATATTAATGCCATGCGGCGCGTAGCTTTCGGCCATTTTTTTAGTCAATTGAATAACCGCGCTTTTGGCAATATAATAAGGCGTAGTATTTTCACGCAAAACCATCCGATCAGCGCCAACACAGCCAAAATTAATTATTTTGCCGCTACCTTGCGCTTTCATTTCCGGCAAGACAAGCTGGCTGCATAAAAATGTCGAACGCGCATTGGTTTGCCAAACATCATCAAATTGCTCTATTGTCGTTTCTTCAATTGGCGTATAAATAAAATTGCCAACATTATTAATTAAAATGTCCACTTTACCAAATTGTTTAAAAATATTTTTAAACATCGCTTCAGTTTCTTTAGCCGATATCAAATCAGCTTTTGAAATCCGACTTTTATCATTAAACTCTCGTAACTCTTTCTCCAATTCCCCTGCTTCCTTTTTGCTTTTATGATAATGTCCAACCACAATCGCACCTTCTTTTGCCAACCCCAAAGCCAACGCCCGGCCCAACCCCTTCGCCGCGCCGGTTATAATAACCACCTGATTATCCAATTGGCTACTCATCGTTTTCATTATCGCCAGTAATGCCTAATTTTTCCTGGACTTGTTTTCTTAAATCAGCCCTGGCATTCTCGCCATATTTTTTTGCCCAATTCTTGACAATTTCGTCAGGGTCTAAACTTGGAGTTTCTTGACGACGAGCATAAATTTCTATTTGCATTTCTAAAAATTCAATAAAAGAAACGATGCGATTAACCGCAACATCTACATCAAAACTTAAACCGTTTAGATACTGCAAAACCACCTTATCGGCCAATGCTTCTAAAATTAAACTTTTGGCTTCGGCGTGGGTTGTTTGTCCAAAAAACTTATATAGATTCTGGCCGCTGCCCTCGCCTACAAAACTAGCGTAATCACCTGCTTTCAAATTGAGCACCATATCAATCATGGCCACACTGGAGTTGTTTTGCTCAACTTCTAAGGCACTTTGATGTTCATTTTCCATAGACCATACTTTAACCTAAATAAACATTATTTTCAACATTCTTGACTACTTCATTGTTAATCCCATAGTATTAACTAAAGCAACGCGGGCAGGTCAGAGAAAGGAGGAAAGGATGCGTCGATTATTGCTAGTTCTCCTAACTGCTCAAATGGCTTTTCCGTCAGCAACCCTCAAATATAAACGCTTTGCGTGGGGTGTGGGTGTGCAGATTGAATTTAACGACTCCTACACTTTGGAATACTATGATTATCTTTGGCGGCAACATCGTGATGTCACCAAAGAAATCATATGGCAAAGCGTACGCGAGAGTGCAGTGTCTATGACCCTGCCCGGCCATGTGGTCACGGATCATGAGGTCTTCTTCACCGAGGAGAAAACTTTCATAGTAGTTATCATGACCAGGCCAGCCCAAGACGTAAAAGTTCCCCAACGCTTCGCCGGCTTGCCGGGGAAGCGTTATCTTTATTTGAAAACTTGGTAAAATTGAGAAATATTTGGAATATCGTCTTTTTGCTCCAGTAACGTTTTCTTTTGGATTTGTGATAATGACTCTTCGTACGTTTGCCGCTCTTCTCTGAAAAATATACCGAGCGGAATTTTCTCTCCAACTTCTCCGGCTTTGATGAGGGCTTTATTTTTATCGCTTGGATCCCAATCGTCGCCTAATTCATATGTACGTTGCTGAAAAAACTGATTTGTATTAATTTTATTGTAAGTCACACACGGTTGAAAAATATCAACTACGGCAAAACCTTTATGTGACATCGCCGCTTTCATAATTTCTACTTCGTGCGCTATATTACCAGTGTAGGTCCGGGCGACAAAAGTCGCGCCAGCGACAATCGCAGTTTGTAAAGGATTCAACGGCGTTTCAATCAACCCTTGGGGCGTGGATTTGCCTTTCATGCCTTTTTCAGAAGTTGGCGTGACCTGACCGGTCGTTAACCCATATACTTGGTTATCGTGAACCAAATACGTAATATCGGAATTCATCCGGCAGGCATGCAAAAAGTGATTTCCGCCTTCGCCGTATCCCCCGCCATCACCGGCATCGGCAATAACCGTTAATTTGTGGTTCGTCATTTTAATCGCGTTTGCCACCGGCAAAGTGCGCCCATGCAAACTATGAAAAGCGTACGTATGATTCCAATTCGCGCCATTTCCGCCACAACCGATATCAAATACCATGCATACTTCATGCGGCTCTTTGCCCAACTCAGAAACTGCCTTGATAAACCCCTGCCATAGACCAAAATTACCGCAGCCTGGGCACCATGTCGGCAAATTTTGATTCATGAAATCTTTACGCTCAGCCATAGTTTTCTTTCTATTCCTCCCCTTAGTGTAAGGGGAGGTGAGGAGGGGTTAGGTTAATAAATTCATATATAATATCTAATTCATAACCCCCGCTCGCTCCCCCTTACCTTAAGGGGGAGATTATTAAAATTACAATTTCTTCACTGCGTCAATAATTTCTTCTGGATAAAATTGTCGGCCGGAATATGTCAGTAACTGATTGTCAGGTTTAAATTGAATTTCTTGGCCCAGCAACTGCGCTAATTGTCCATCATGATTGTTTTCAATCGTAACAATCTTTTTGCGGCCTTGTAATATCTTTTCGACTGATGCCTTATCGAGTGGATTTAAGCCGGTAAAATGAATAAAATTAACTTTGTTAGCTGGAATTTCTTTCATCGCTTCTAGCACCGGTCCTTTCGTTGATCCCCAACCAACAAGCGTCACATCAGCCGATTTTACGCCGTACAATTTTGGCTTAGGCATCAATTTTGTGATTGCCGGCACTTTGGCATAACGCTTATCTACCATCTTCTTTCTAATTTCCGGCTGCCAACCTTCAATGCTAAAACCGTGCTCATCGTGTTCGTCTGAATTAGCCAAATGTACTGCCCCCGGGGTGCCTGGCGCCACGCGCGCAGAGACTCCGTCTTTGGTCAACTCATACCTCTTATAATCCTTTACTTGAGCCACGGTTTTTGCATCTAAAAATTTACCGTGATCAATTTTGACCCTAGATTGATCAAATTCCGGCACACTCTTAGGATTTTCCGACACGTATTTATCTGACAATAAAATAACTGGTACTTGAAAAACTTCGGCAATGTGATGCGCCAAAATAGTGAGCTCAAAAGCTTCTTTTGGATCACCTGGCGCCAATAAAATCCTGGGGAATTCTCCGGGCCCAGCGTGTAAAGCAAAATGCAAATCGCCTTGCTCGGTCCAAGTTGGCAGTCCGGTCGCTGGACCAGCGCGTTGGGCAAGTACCGCCACCAGCGGAGTTTCCGTAATGCCGGCAAGCGCGATTGCTTCTGACATTAAAGCAAAGCCGCCACCAGAAGTTGAGGTCATAGACCGCACTCCGGCAAAACTTGCGCCAATCGCCATATGTACCACCGCTATTTCATCTTCGGCGTGTTTGACTATCATGCCCGATTTCTCCGCCCAGCCAGCTAAGTTATGTAAGATTGAGGAAGATGGCGTCATTGGATATCCAGCGTAAAATTTACAGCCAGCCGCCATAGCACCTAAGGCAATGCCTTGGTTACCGTCGACTAAAATTTTACCTTTAACCGGCCGACCCGACTTTAACTTATAAGGAAAATTTTTAACGTCAAATTCTTTTAGACCATAAGCATACCCAAACTTGGCCGCCTGGTAATTATCCTGCACAATTTCTTCACCTTTACGGGTAAAAGTTTCTTTAATTAAATCATTTAAAGGCTCAAGCTTAAATCCAACTAAAGCAAAAATGGCTGCCGTCATTACTACATTAGCCGTTATCGGCTTAGACCCGACCTGCTGCACTAATTCACTTAAGGGCAGTTGGTGCAATGTCACTTTTTTGCCTTTTAGAAAGCTCATGTCTTTGATGTCACCGCGACTGCTATCAAACAAAATCACTGCGTTGTCGGTTAATTCATCAAGGTGCCAATCAATGACTTCCCGGTTAAGCGCAACTAAAACATTTACTTCTTTGTGCGCCGCGTGAATTTCTTCTTCACTGACAGTCACTTGGGTAGTCACATGACCGCCTCTAATCAACGACGGTAATTCAGTATAGACAAAAGCGTGGTAGCCCGATCTTTGAGCTACCTTGCTAAAAGTCGCACCAGAAACTCCCTGTCCTTGCCCAGCTTCACCGCCAAATTTAATAGTAAAAACGCTATTTTTCATCACCCCATAGCTTACCATTTAGGCACTAGTAGAGCAATACTGTCCCCTGTTCTTTAGCCTCTTCAGCTTTATTAGCTAAAATTTTTAAAATATTTTGGGTGCCATATTTTGGCGCCTCTAAAAACCCCTCCATCGCGGCTTCAGCAAACCACCCAGAATCTAGCCAATCGTATAGCCATTCATTGGCGTACTTTGGATTTTCTTGGGGTAATCCCGCGCCCATGGAAATTAACCACCGCTTATTGTAATGTTCTTGCGAACCTATTGGTGGAGCAATAATAATGGGTAATCCTAATGCCGAATAAAATGAAATTTCGCTCGGTTTAGTCCAAATTATATCAGTTGTTCGCAAAGCTTCGGAAAACTTCTTGAAATAAGTTTCCTTAGTATTAGCATACATAATGTTTATGTTCTTACCGATGTGCTTGCCTAGCCCGAGCATCTCAACTGACGAACGAAAATAATCTTTGACTGAATTATGAATTCCGGCCACTAAATTAATCTTGAGGTCTCCGGTTTCTATTTTACTAGCCAAACTTTCCACAATCTCAATGCCTAACTCACGTTGCGCCCCGGCGCCGCCAACAGCAAACATTAAAGTGAGGGGATGGTTTGAATGTTTGCGGACATTTTTACTACCCAAATGTTTAGTGATAGTAGTTTGATAATTAGCCCGAAATTTGCCGACCGGATCTAGATTTGGCAACCGCCAACCAAGGTCGTGTTTAAGTTTTGATAAATTATCGCCTATAACTTCTTGAGGCAAAGGAAAGCCAGTAAAAAATATTTGCTCAGGCCGAACCCCATATAGTTTTAAGCGATTAACTACCCGGTTAGTTGGCGCTAAGTAATTTATTCTACTGCCTTTAGGGTTAAGCGGTACCCAAGTGCGGGAAATATCAGCGTCGGTCACAATACAATAAATATCGCCCGGGTAATTGTACTTCTCGGCAAAAAAAGCGACCGTAAAAAATGTGGTCACTAACGGCAACGGCTTTTTAGATAATTTTTGGATTAAGTGTTCCCCCCAATGATCTTTAGTAATGAAATAATACATGGAAATCAATTGGCTATTCGGACGTGACAGATCGCGTCGCGGATAAAATTTCTTAATTCGCTGAAAATAATCAAAAACATCAAAGGCTTTATCGCCCAAAAAAGGCACCCGCTTGAAACGTGATATAAATTCGTAAAAACGTCGGCTATTTAACCAAATATCTTTATCTGATTTTGGAATGCCTGGATATTTATTAGCGTTAATTACTTTGCCGCCACTGGCTAAAAAATGCAACGGGTGAGCCGCGCGCAAATGACCATAACCCATATCCACGGCAACCACCCAAGCTTGGACATGGTTACGCTTTGTCGCTTTTCGTTTTTTTACTTTTGTGGTTTTATGTTTTCCCCCTGCCATGCCTCTATTGTAGCAAATTAATCAACTGGTTGCGAATTAGGGAGAAACTTCTATCGATTCAATGGCTACCGGGGTTAATGGATTATCGTTGCTATCCGTAGGCACTTGAGCAATTTCTAAAACCACATCCATACCCTTGGTCACATGACCAAAATTAGTGTGTCGGCCATCAAGCCAAGGAGTTGCCTCGGCAGTCACAATAAAAAATTGGCTGCCGTTGGTATTGGGACCAGAATTTGCCATAGCTAAAGACCCTTGGACAATTTTATGCTGGTTAATTTCGTCTGGGAAAGTATAGCCCGGTCCACCCCGGCCATGCGTGGAACGGTCATCACTTCTTGAATTAGGATCGCCGCCTTGAATCATAAAATCAGGAATTACGCGGTGAAATTTAATACCATCATAAAATCCGGCTTCAGCTAATTTTACGAAGTTAGCCACTGTGTTTGGCGAATCAGCGCCGTACAATTCAACGGTTATATCTCCTGTGTTAGTTTTGATAATTGCTTGTTTGGCCATATAGCGTGGGATTTCTTCATTAGTTACTAAGGTGACATTGGGCGTTTGGGGAACGGTACTTTGCGCGTTGCTTTCCGCCGGAGTTACTTTGCTCACATCGCGAGATGGCGCGCTTTGGTTGCTCGCGGTACAGCCAACGAGCACGAGTGTGCTTACAGCGAGAATAAAATACCATTTTTTCATATTACTTCTTTTGATTAATTTTCTTATAATTGCTAATCATCAGCACCGCTGCTTTGGCCGCGTCGTACCCGCGATTCGCCGGGTTTTTTCCGGAGCGCGCTTTGGCTTGTTTGAGATTGTCGGCAGTAATCACGCCAAAAATCACCGGCACACCCGTTTGCATACCAGCAAGCATGGTGCCATACGTAGCTGCGAGCGCCACATAATCAAAATGCGCTGTTTCACCGCGGATGATTGCACCCAAACAAATCACCGCGTCAAAGCGTTTAGTCTCGGCTAATTTTTTTGCCATCAGGCCAAGTTCAAAGGAACCCGGTACTGTAGTGTGATAGACATTAGACTTTACAACATTAAACTCACGCAACCCTTGATAACAGCCTTGTAATAAACCGTCGGTAACGATTGGATTAAATAAGGCTTGCACTATCGCTATCTTAAACTTTGCGCCATTTATCTTTGGCAATTTAGCTGCACTAGATTTCATTATTTTTGATTTAGTTTTTCAACATATCGCGCCAACATATCAATTTCAACGTTTAAAAGCCTACCTGCATCAGCGTATCTCAAGTTGGTTGAAATAAGCGTATGGGGGATTAAGGCGACTGTGAAAGTATCGCCTTTTACATCTACGACCGTTAAGCTCACGCCATTAAGCGCAATTGATCCTTTGCGGGCAATAAATTTCTTCAAACTGAAATCTTTAAGCCGCAGCGCAATATCTTGAAATTCACCATTATGCTTACTGGCCACAACTTCTGCCACTCCATCTACATGCCCCAAAACAAAATGGCCAGAAAGTTGGTCATTTAATCGTAACGGTTTTTCTAAATTTACTTCGTCGCCAACCTTGGCCGTGCCTAAATTAGTCCGTTTCAAGGTTTCAGGCATAAGCTCAACGCTAAATCGGTTATTGTCTATGTGGACTACTGTGCAGCAAACTCCGTTTAATGCTACACTCCCCCCAATTTTTAAATCAAATGCATAATCGCGCGATTGTAACGTCATCTTCTTACCGTCACCTTTAATATCCTCAACTGCCTTAACCTCCCCGACGCCGTCAATAATCCCGGTAAACATACCTTAACACTCAATTTCTTTGGCTTGCACGTATTTAAAGGCATGGTAGGATGCCACTACCCCTTCGGCCACGCCAACAATGGCTTGTTTGAAAGCCGTATCCACGACGTCGCCCGCGGCATAAACCCCTTCAATATTAGTTTCTGAATTGCGATTAATTTTAATCTCCTTTTTCTCGTCCAATTCTACGCCCAAGCTTTGAGCCAAACCTGATAGCGGGATGTGGCCTATCGCGCCAAACACGCCACTAAGCTGAATTTCATCCTTGCCTTTATATTTTTTATCCAGCTTAATTTTTTCAACAAACTTCTCGCCAATAATTTCGGTCACGTTAGTTTGAAGCAAAACCTCTATTTTTGAATTTTGCGCCACCAACTTTTGGTTAATCGGTTCAGCTTTTAACTCGACGCCTCGAACCACAATGTAAACTTTAGACGCGTGTTGGGCTAAAAACAATGATTCCTTAGCGGCCGAATCAGATCCGCCGATAATGGCCACTTCTTTATTCTTAAACAATGGCCCATCACACAGAGCGCAATACGCCACGCCTTTATTTTCTAATTCTTTGGCGCCGGGCATCGGTAGCTTGCGCCATTTTGTGCCGGTCGCAAAAAGTAAAGTTTTAGTTTCATATTCATCTTTATCAGTCACAATCTTAAATTTTTTACCTTTTTTGCTAACTTCAGTTACGCGCTCATTTTTAATCTCCACATTATCGTAGCTTCTCGCGTGATCCTCAATTTTTTTAGCCAACTCTTGGCCAGTTAAATGAATAAACCCGGGATAATTCTCCACCGTATCGGTTAAAGTAATAACCCCGCCAATAGCTAGTTCTGATTCTGAATTAGCCCCCAAAACTAAAGTCCGCAACCCTAATCGCGCGCCATACATTCCGGCGGAAAGCCCGGTCACGCCAGCACCGATAATTAAAAAGTCATAGCAGTCTTCCGGTCGCTTGATTGTCTTTTTTTCTGACATAAATTCTTTACTCTCCCCTTAATTTAAGGGGAGGTGAGGAGGGGTTACTTAATTTGGTCATTTCGACCGAGCCACAGGCGAGTGGAGAAATCTCATTCATTACATCATGCCACGTGTGAGATCTCTCGGCTCCACTGCGTTTCGCTCGAGATGACATCAGGATTACTCCCCTGTCCCCTCTTAAATTATGAGGGGACGTGTTGTCAAACACCTTATTTGATCCATTATACTCCTAATTAACCTATTTTTCAAGCTGAACCAGTCCGCTGCCAGGCTTAAAAATAGGCTTATAGTTCTTAATCACCTGCCGATACAAAAAAAGAGGTATACCAATGTCTCCAATAAACACCTTACCGGAATGTCGCTTGCCGGTCAGTGTCCTAAAACACTTTTTGGGTGCGGCTAAAGTCAACGTTGCCAAGGATTTGACGCACGGCTCATAGCATTTCCCGGTCGTCGCATGCAAACCGCTTGGCAAATCATAAGCAATGACAGTCGCCTTTGACTGGTTGATTGATTGTATGGCTTTAGCGAATACTCCGCGCGGCGCTCCATCTAGGTGATAGCCAATTAGTCCATCAATGATTACATCCCCTTTAGAAATCGCCGATTTTGCTTCAGCCCCTTCAGTCCATGAAATGGTTGGCGTTTTCATTTTTTTAAGCAAGCGCAAATGGTGAAGTGGATCTGGCTTAAGCTTAGAAGAAATTAAAACGACTGCAACATTTTTGTAACCGTGATTAACCAAGTGCCGAGCCGCACTTAACGCATCTCCTCCCTTATTGCCTTTTCCGGCTACCGCCACTACCCGTGCCGTTTTTTTTATCTTTAGTGTGCGAAATAACTCTACCATGTGCCAACCGGCAAGCTCCATCATTTGGCGAATTTCCAAACCGTTAGCCACGGCCAATTCATCCAGCCGTTCCATCTGTTTGGCGGTTGTAAATTGCATGTAACTATTCTTTCAAAAATGAATTGCTAATCCAGCTAAATATTGA
>PEZZ01000033.1:0-5053 GCA_002773845.1 Candidatus Buchananbacteria bacterium CG10_big_fil_rev_8_21_14_0_10_42_9 | reverse complement strand
GAAACGCCGAACCAAATCCTGCGACTGAAAACCCTTGAACAAAAGAAGCGATAAACCAAAACATTAACGCATTAATGACTAGCACCCAAAGACCCAAGCTTAACAATGTTACTGGTAAAGTTAAAAAAATCAATATCGGTCGAATAACGGCATTGACCAACCCTAAAAGCAATGCGGCAATTAAAGCAATATAAATTGACCCTACTGTTACTCCAGGCACAATGTAGGCAACCAGCAATAAAACTAAAGCACTAATTATCCAACGTAAAAGTAAAATCATATCTATTCAAGCCAACGATTTTTCTGAACTAGCGGCTGACTAGACCACCATGTCCCCAAACCATAGTAGCGTCCGGCTCTCAAATGGCGCAGTACTATTAAAGCTAGGGCGTAAACAATATGATCATCAATGACTGGGTTGTTGCTAGGAGGCAAAACGGCTAACCACATTAACAGCAATAAGATTGTTCCTGCTGTGGCCGCAATTTTTATGCCGGCACCTAAAATTAACGAAACGCCTAAGCACAGTAACCCAATCATAAATAACCAATCCACCCATCCCTGCCCGGCTAAACCATTAAAAACTTGAGCTAACGGCCCTTTTGGGGAATTACTTAAAAAGCCGGCTGTGGGCGAGCCGCCATTAAGCCAAGCCCGTTCGGCAGGCGTTGCAAAACCCAAACCAAACATTTTATCTAAAAACGCCCAAAGAAATATCCATCCCAGTGAAATTCTTAAAAGAGCAACCGAAATATTTTTAGCTACATCAGTCATATTTATAAATTAATTTTTAAGGCTTTAAATACATACTTAAATCATTATAGCACGATTAAGATTTAAAATAATTCACAGCGTTTTGGAAGATTGGCAAGCCGTGGGGAGTTTCAATTTCTTGTCCCCGCCAATTATAGTGTTGCGTCTTTTGCACAAATCGTTCCGGATGCGGCATTAACCCAAGAATTTTTCCGCTTTGGTCGCACACCCCGGCAATATCTTCTACTGAACCGTTCGGATTGCCTGTGTACTTAAAAACTATCTGATTATTTTCTTTCAGACGTTCCAAGACGTCGTTGTCTTTAATAATAAATTTACCTTCACCGTGCGCGATTGGATATTCAATTTGTCGCCCCGCTAAATTAACTGTAAAAACGCATTTTGAATCCTGAATAACCAAACCTTCCCATTGCGACATAAATTTAGCGTTATCATTGATAATTAAACTCGCATCCTCTGCTGGCTTTCCGCCGAATGGCAAAAGCCCGGTTCTAACTAACACTTGAAAACCATTGCACACTCCCAAAACCAGCTTATCGGCTTGAGTAAATTGCTTTATCTCCTTACCAAGTTTATACAACAACTGATTAGCCAATAACTTCCCGGCCATCACGTCATCGCCATAGGTAAAACCGCCGGGCAGCGCCAAAATTTGATAACCCTTCAATTTCTTATCACCGGCAAAAAGTTCGTTAATATGAATAATTTCAGATTCTGCTCCGGCCAAATTAAAGGCAAAATTCATCTCTTCTTCGCAGTTACTTCCATCAGTTTTTAAAACAATAACCTTCGGCTTCATATTAAAAATATCTCTTCATCGTTGCTTGATATGCTTTTTTCATTTCATCTATTCCTGAATTGATAACTTCTTTTCCGCCAAAAGAAATGGTTAAACTTTTAGAATCATTGACCTGACCCAACTTAAATAAAGGCAAATCTTTAAACAAGGCCGTAAGTTTATCCTCGTTCTTTGGCGCCACTTCAATCACAAACCGAGTATTAGATTCTGAAAACAAAATTTTGTCGGCTCGGTCTAATTCTGAAATGTTATCAATTGTGACCGCCGCGCCCTTGTTGCCGCCAAAACACATCTCGGCCAAAGCCACAGCCAATCCCCCCTCGCTTAAATCATGCGCGCTTTGAATAATATCTTGGGTAATTGCACTATGCATTTTTTCAAAAATTACTCTTGCTTGTTGTATATCAACATGCGGCACGCTGGCACCAAGTTCAGTATGTAAGTCGTAATACACCGAACCACCCAGTTCTGCCTTCGTTTCGCCTACAATAAAAAGCCAATTGCCAGCTTGCTTTAACCCGGCAGAAATAGTTTTAGAAATATCTTCAAGCGGGGCAAATCCAGAAACGCAAAGCGTCGGTGGAATTTTTATCACCGTACCATCAGGCCCGCGGTATGTACTGGATAAACTGTCTTTGCCGCTGACTATCGGCATCTGCCAAGTAGTGGTAATGTCGTAACAAGCATCAACCGCCCGGTCAAGTTTGCCAAGTTCTTCGGCGTCCGGAAATGGCCAAATGAAATTATCCAGTAATGCTATATTTTTAGGGTCTACGCCCGAAGCCACTAAATTTCTCACACACTCATCAAACGCTGAAGCTGCGCCCCAGTAAGGATTAATTTTATTGTAAATTGGATTCATGCCATGGGCGGTAGCCAAACCTTGGCCTGATCCAAGCACTGGCTCAATAATAGCGGCGTCATTGGGCGCATCTTTATTCGTGCCAGAATAAGGCTTCAAAACGCTTGTGCCTTGCACTTCATGGTCATACAGCCTCACAATCGGTTCTTTGGAGCAAACATTCCAATGGCATAAAATTTGTTTCAACGTTTCATTATAATCTTTAGGTTCAAGCAGTTCCGGTTCAACTAATTTTGGCTCGTGCCACTCGCCGCTCATCACGCGCTGGGGCAAGCCACCATGCAAAAATTCCATTTCCAGCTTTCCGACTATTTCACCATTATAGTTAAGCGTTAATTTTTTATCATCAGTAAATTCACCAATTTCGGTGGCTTCAACATTAAAATCCTTAAATACTTTTTTGATTTGAGCCACATCTTTAGCATCCACTGCCATTACCATTCGCTCTTGTGATTCTGATAACCAAATCTCCCACGGCGCTAAGCCATGGTACTTAAGCGGAATTTTATCTAAATCCACTCGCGCGCCGGTATCTTCGCCCATCTCGCCAATGCCACTGCTAAATCCGCCAGCCCCAAGGTCAGTGATCGCCCGTATTAACCCTTTATCGCGCGCGGCTAAAATCGCGTCAAACATGCGCTTCTCCTCAATCGCATTACCAATTTGCACGGCAGATGAACTTATCGATTCAGTTTCGGCCGTCATTTCCCCGGAAGAAAAAGTCGCACCATGAATGCCGTCACGGCCGGTTTTCCCGCCAACGGTAATAATTTTATCGCCCGGCTTAGCCCTTCCTTTCCGGGCAAATTTTTCAGGCATTATTCCAAAAGCCCCGACAATCACGGAGGGCTTGGCCACAAAATCAGGATGAAAATGTAATGATCCGTTGTTGGTCGGAATACCCATGCGATTGCCGTAATCTTTTACACCGCGCACCACTTCCGAACCTAGCCGCTGCGGATGAATGCACCCAACGGGAACGTCAGCTTGATCTGTATCAAACGGTGCGAAACAAAAAATATCTGTGCTGATTATTGTCTTTGCGCCTTGCCCGGTGCCAACCACGTCGCGAAACACTCCACCAGACCCGGTCATCGCTCCGCCATACGGCTCAATCGCTGACGGTGAATTGTGCGTTTCCACCTTACCGCAAACTGCCAGGCCGTTAAAAAATTTAATCACCCCTGAATTATCCTCAAAGACCGAAATCACATTAGGCGAATTAATTTCTTGAGTTGCTTTTTTTATGCGAGTCATTAAAGGTTCTTTTTCTCGGCCATTAATCACTAGCTTGGCTTTAAATGTCTTATGCCCGCAATGCTCAGACCAAGTTTGGGCTAACATTTCTAGTTCCACGTCGGTCGGATCTCTATCCAGTTTCCGAAAATACTCTTGGATAACTTTCATCTCCTCTAAATTCAACCATAAACGATTATCACTCAAGGCGATAAGCTCTGAATCATTCATACTTCGCAAAGTAATTATTTCAGTTGGTTTTGGCTCACTATCAATCAACAACGTTTCTTCTGGCTTATCTAGCACCCGCTGAATTATTTTATTCATCAATAGCTTTTCGGTAATCAAACTTAAATCCGCATGCGAAATATTGCCCTGGAATAAAAACCGCTTGCCGGTACCCGCCATAGATAAACCTTTAATCCCTAAATCAGCTACAGCCCTCATAACCGATTCAATTTCAGTATCCATAATGCCTGGCTTTAAGGCAATCTCAACTGTTTTATAATTTTCTTCGTCGCGAACCACACGTTGATCCAAGGCAGCGTCTTGCCAAATTGGTTCGTGTAGTAATCGATCCTTAATGTCGTGTAATTTTTCATCCGCGTCTAGCCCTTCCAATTTGTACACTTTTACCACCCGCACCACCTCAAGACCGGTAATACCAAAATGGGCGGCCGCCTGCTTCAGCGCCTCGCCCTCTGCGTCTAAAAAATTTGATTTGGTTGCAACTTCAACTCGATGCACCATAACTATTCAAATAAAACGTCTTTATTACCTTCCGCCACGCTACCGATTCTATAAGTTTTCATTTTATGTTTTGTAAATACTTCATTAATAGTATTTTCATTTTCAGAATCGCAAGCTATAACAATTCCAATGCCCTTATTAAATGTCTTATACATTTCAACATCCTCAATCTCACCTGCATTTTGAATCAGCTTAAAAATCGGTAAAATTTCCCAGCTGTTAAGCTTTATTTTAGCTTGGCAACTTTGTGGCAAAATCCTAATAATATTATTTTTAAATCCGCCGCCGGTTAAATGCGCGATGCCATGAATTATTCTTTGAGGAAATAATTCCTTGAGCGGTTTTAAATAGTTTGTGTGTGGCGCTAATAGCACATCGCCAAGCACTCCGCCAATTTCAGAAATTTCGTCTGTTACTTTATAACCTTGAACATCAAACAATGCTTTACGTGCGAGCGAAAAACCGTTGGTGTGCAAGCCGTTTGATTCAACTCCAATTAATACGTCCCCGGGGATAACCGAATCTCCTGTAATCACATTATCTAAATCCACTACTCCGCGTACAGTGCCGACTAAATCCAACTCACCTTCGCGATATACACCTGGTAACTCAGCCGTTTCGCCAAAATGTAA
>PEZZ01000032.1:3079-17595 GCA_002773845.1 Candidatus Buchananbacteria bacterium CG10_big_fil_rev_8_21_14_0_10_42_9 | reverse complement strand
GATATTATCAAAGTGTCACAACTTAATAAAAAACAAAAGAAGGCTATTAGTAAGCACGATTTGAAAAAGGAAGCGACTGCCTTTGCCCAAACCGGCTCGGTGGAGAAAGAAGAGAGTGACAAGCAAGCTATGAATATGGTAATTCGCGCTGATGTGCTTGGATCGTTAGAAGCCATTGTGGCTTCATTGCACGATTTAGAAAACGAAGAAGTCAAAGTGAAAATTGTGCAAAAAGGCTTAGGCCGTCTAACTGAAGGAGACATTGACCAAGCTGAGTCAAGCGGCGCGGTAGTTATTAGTTACAATGTGCCGGTTTCTCCAAACGTTGAGAAGCTAGCCAAGGATAAAAAAATTGAAATTTTACAGTATTCAGTTATTTATCATTTATTAGAGGAAGTGAAAAAACGTTTAGAAGCGATGTTAAGCCCGGAAGTAACAGTCACTGAGCATGGCCGGCTAAAAGTCCTTGCTATTTTTAGAAAAGAAAAAGACGCGATGATTATCGGCGGTAAAGTAACTAAAGGTAAAGCCGTGCTTGGCGCGAAAGCCAAAGTGTTGCGCGAAGATATCCCGTTTGGCCAAGGTGAGATTACCGAATTGCAGCAAAACAAAGTTAGCGCCCAAGAAGTTACTGAAGGCAATGAATGCGGAATGAAATTTAGCGGTAAACCGCTTATTGAAGAAGGCGATTTTTTAGAATTTTATTCCGAGGTTTCTAGAAAGAAAACACTCAAATAAATTGTGTCAGACCGCATTGCCAAAGTTAACTCTTTAATTCAACACGAGCTGGCCGCAAGTTTAACTACTGAGCTTGAGGCCAAAGATTATTTAATAACCGTTATTGGTGTCGACACCTCGCCAGATTTACGGCATTGTAATGTTTGGATTACAGTTATGCCTGAAAAATTCAACGGTACCGCCTTAGAGCAATTGCGAAAAGCGTCGCATGGCATTAACGAAAAATTACGGGGACGATTAAAGATGAAATTTGTACCTAAATTAGTTTTTAAAATTGATACTCAAGAAGCCGAAGCGCGAGACGTTGAGGCTTTATTAGACCGACTTGGTCGAGATGAGGAGAAATAAATACACCTATCAATTTCTCTTCTTTGGAATGGGAAGCGAAGTTAGGTTTAAGACAATTCCCAATCTCACCCTGCCCCCGCCCGAACGACTGACATCGTTCAGTCGGGCAGGCTCTCCTGCAAGGGGAGGGAACCTGTTTTGAGGTTCATGTCCCAGGTGAACACCGACGCAAAACCGGAGGGAGTCGAAGAGTTGACAATCCAAAGCCAAAGGAGTAAGATACTTGGCTATGGTTGTAGTCATAAATCAAGCTCCCAAGATTAAAAAAGCAATTGAAGGAGCGAAAAAAATTTTAATCGTCTCGCACCAAAAACCTGATGGCGACACTTTGGGGTCGGCTTCGGCCTTACTCGCGTATCTTAAATCACAAAATCGGGATTGCCTTGGTTTTTGCGTGAGCCCGGTGCCTCAAAATTATAACTATTTACCGCACATGGATAGCTTTACTACCTCCCGGCAAACAGCAAAAAACTTTAATCCAGATTTAACTATGGTGGTTGACTCCGGAGATTTGGACTATGCCGGCGCTAAAGATGTTGTCACTAGCATATTAGAGCCTCACATTTTGGTGAACATTGACCATCACAAAACTAATACCGGCTTTGGCGATATCAATTGCGTTGATGTGGAGGCTGCTTCTACAACCGAAATTGTTTTGAGATTATTCCAACAAATGGGCATCAAAGTGTCTGACGAGATGGCGGTCGGTTGTTTAACTGGTATTATTACCGATACCAATAGCTTTACTAATCCTAACACTCGAGCGGAAACATTAAATTCGGCTGGTGATTTATTGTCAGCCGGCGCGACTATCACCACCGTCAATAACCAGTTGATTAAAAACAAGGATTTAAAAACGCTTAAGGTTTGGGGTAAAATTTTATCGCGTTTAACCTATGACCCGGAAACAAAAATGGCATCCACCGCGGTTTTTTTAAGCGATTTAGATGAGGCGCAGATTGATGATGAAGCCGTTGATGGGGTGGCTAATTTTTTAAATAGCTTAGGCGACGTTAAGGTGGCTTTGGTTTTAAAAGAGATGCCGGGCGGAATGGTTAAGGGCAGCTTTCGAACGAACGACGACTTTACTGATGTATCAGAATTAGCTAAACTACTTGGTGGTGGAGGACATAAAAAAGCGGCCGGTTTTAGTCTGCCGGGTAAAATTACCCAAACCCAAGCCGGTTGGCAGGTCGTAAGTAATTAAATTGAAACTATGCAACTTATTCCAACAGTGATTGAAAAATCAAGTTATGGTGAACGCGCCTACGATATTTATTCGCGCCTGTTAAAAGAGCGCATTATATTTTTGGGTTCGGGCATTAACGATGCGGTGGCCAATACCGTTATCGCCCAATTGTTATTTTTGGAAAGTCAAGACCCGAAAAAGGACATTAAATTATATATTAATAGCCCGGGCGGATCGGTTAGCGCAGGTTTGGCAGTGTACGACACCATGCAATATGTTAAACCGGACGTATCCACTATTTGCGTTGGTTTAGCCGCTTCCATGGGCGCGGTACTTTTGGCCGCGGGTGCTAAAGGTAAACGCATAGCTTTGCCAAACGCGGAAGTGATGATTCACCAAGTTATGGGCGGTACCGAAGGCCAAGCCGAAGATATTCGCATCCGCGCTGAACATATCCTAAAAATTCGCGACCGCTTAAACCAAATTTTAGTAAAACATACTGGTCAGACTTTAAAGACCGTAGAAAAAGACACTGACCGCGACAAATTCATGTCCGCCGATGAAGCGCTGAAGTACAATATTATTGATAAAGTTTTAAAAGCGAAATAGAACAAACAATCCCTCTCCCTTTTTAAGGGAGAGGACGAAACCCGTCTGACGGGTTGAAGGTGAGGGTTGGTTAAATTAATATAATTTTTTACCTCACCCTGTCCCTCTCCTCCAAGGAGAGGGGACCTGCTAGACTTCTAAACCCCAGGGTGCAGGTAATCACACATTTCCTTGACACTTTCTTGATAGATGTTAAACTATTTCTAGTTCTTGAAAATTTAAGTTATCAAGAGTGCTATCTGTTAAGGGACTGGCCCAATGGTAGCCAGCAACTCTTCCGCCCGAGGCGGAGTAAGAGTGCTAAATCCAGCCCATAGGGGAAGATAATGAGTGTATTGCTAACAATAAGATCTCTATTTCCCGTAGAGGTTTTTTTGTTAGCCGTACGCGGCTGACAAGCGACAAGTTTTAGTGTCAAACATCAACCTCCCCAACGCGGGAGGTTTTTTCGTCTCCGGACGAGGAGGACATGGTCTTATGGCTACTTGGAGCGATCGAGAATTTCGCGCCCGGCAAGCAGCGGCAGTCGCCCGCGAACAAGCGCGAGCGTACGAGCGCGGGCAACATGAGGAAGCGCTCATGCGCCACTTCGATGATGATTCGCCGCAATCCCCAAGCCCCGATGTGCCAAATGATAGCTAGCTCCGGGATCTTCCGCGGGCATGGCGATTGGGGCGGAACGCACTAAGCGTTTCGCCCCAGTTCTTTATTTAAGCTAACTTGACGGCATTCAAACTTAGTGGTAAAATCGTCAGTACTTCAATTATTATTAACCTAGTGAATCGCAAGAAATCGGTGAGTTTGAGACGGATTCGGCTACATTCTAGAAGCATTTACTTTAACTTTGACTTTGAAACCCTGATGTTTAAGGCATCAAACGCCAAACTCCAATCAGTTTTGAAGTAAGCTAATCTCAGATTCGCTGCCTTGCTATTGACTAGCACGGAGCATTTATGTTTTTTATCGAACAGTTAGGAATATTTTTCTTAGTCGTTGGACTTTTGATCGGCGGTTTTTTTGGTTATGTGATTAGAAAATTAATCGCTATTAAACGCCGCGATGCCGTGGAGACAAAAGTTGAGCAATTGCTTAACGAAGCAAAAACTAAAGAAAAAGAAATTTTGCTGGATGCCAATGACAAAGCGTTGAAAGTGATTGAAAAAGGCAAACAGGAAGTTGAAAAAGAAAAAGAAGAAGTCAAAGCTATGCGCCATCGGGTTGAGCAGCGCGAGAGCATGTTTGATCAAAAATTGTTGGATTTGGAAAATAATAAGCAAGAGTTGCTTGAAAAAGCTAAGCGCGTAGATGAGATTAAAGCTGAAGTGAAAGAAATTAAAGTTAAACAATTGGAAAAGCTTGAAGCAGTAGCCAGGCTTTCCCGTGACGAGGCGGTTAAAAAATTATTAGAACAAGTTGAGCGAGAAGCTAATGAAGATGTCAAGGCCAGAATGAAAAAACTAATTGAACACGGCAACGAACAAATTGAAAGTAAGGCCAAGGATTTGATGGCTCTTGCAATTATGCGCTGCGCTTCAACACATACTTCCGACCTCACTACGACCAATGTCGAGATTCCTAGCGATGAGATGAAAGGAAGAATTATTGGCAAGGAAGGCCGGAACATTAAGACTTTGGAAAATTTAACAGGAGTTGAAATATTGATTGATGAAACGCCAAACATGATTATGATTTCTGGCTTTTCGCCAATTCGTCGGCAGGTTGCCAAAGGTGCGTTAGACAAATTGATTGTTGACGGGCGCATTCATCCAGGGCGCATTGAGGAAGCGGTTGAGGAGGCTAAGCGAGAATTAGCCGGTGAAATTAGGAAAGCCGGCGAAGATGCCTTGTTAGAATTTGGAATTACTGGAATTGATCCCAAGCTAACCCAAATTTTAGGCCGCTTAAAGTTTCGCACAAGTTACGGCCAAAATAATTTAGTCCACGCCAAAGAAGTTGCCCACATTGCTGGATTGCTGGCCGCAGAGCTTGGCGCTGATGTGGCTTTATGTAAAAAAGGCGGCTTGTTCCATGATATTGGAAAAGCCGTCGACCATGACATTCAAGGCGGACACCCTGAAATTGGCTATGATATTATGAAAAAATTCGGTATGCCTGAAGAGCTGGCCTATATGTGCATTGGTCACCACGAAGACAACCCAATAACTTTAGAAGGCGTAATCGTGAAATCGGCTGATGCCATCTCTGGTTCGCGTCCGGGCGCGCGCAAGGATAGTTATGAAAACTATTTACAGCGTCTGGAAGAATTAGAAAAAGTGGCTACCAGCTTTGATGGGGTTGATAAAGCGTACGCCATTCAAGCTGGCCGCGAAATTCGCGTGTTTGTTCGCCCGGAAGCTGTGGATGACGTGCAAGCGACTAAAATGGCACAACAGATCGCTCGCCAAATTGAATCAGAACTTAAATATCCGGGTGAAATTAAAGTTGTACTCATTCGTGAAAATCGCGTAATTGAATACGCTCGCTAAACTAACTCATGAAAATTTTATTTTTTGGCGATGTTAACGGCCGCATTGCCCGAGCGGCATTGCGCCAAGCCATCCCTGAATACAAAAAAAATTATCAGCCAAATTTAATTTTGGCAAATGTTGAAAATGCTGCCCATGGTGCCGGGATTACCGAAAAAGTTTATGCTGATTTATGTGATTGCGAGATAGATTTTTTTACCTCGGGTAACCATATTTTTGACAAAGGCAGTATTGAGGCGTTTAAAGAAAACCCGGCTCGCATTATTCGTCCGGCAAATTTTCCCCCGGAAAATCCTGGCAAGGGCTTTGAGGTATTGACGATCGGCAAAACAAAAGTCGCGGTAATTAATTTAATGGGGCAAGTGTTTACTAAAGAAGAATACAGCGACCCATTTATTGGTATTGATAAAATTTTAGATGAATTAAAAATCCAATCACCGGATGTCATTATTGTTGATTTTCACGCCGAAGCGACTTCTGAAAAAAGTGGCTTTGGCCATTATGTTGACGGACGAGTGTCCGCGGTTGTGGGGACGCATACTCATGTGCCAACCGCTGATGCAAAAGTATTGCCAAAAGGCACAGCGTTTGTAACTGATATCGGCATGGTGGGAGCCAAAGATTCAGTCATTGGTATCACCAAAGAGAGCGCTATGAAAATTTTTATCGGTAATAAAACTAAAGAACTTAACTTGCCGGAACAAGGCGAGGTGCAAATTGGAGCAGTGCTTATAGAAATTGATGCGGCTTCCGGAAAATCTATTAGAATTAGCCGCGTAGACACTGAAATTGAAGTTTGACCGCGTCAAACGCGGTTTGACCAAGTTAGTCTTGGTTTGATAGAATAATAATATAGCTAATTTATTATATTGTGGGCGTATGAATAAAGCGCAATTAGCCGATTTAATTGCCGAAAAAGCCGGGATTAGCAAAAAGCAAGCCGAGGTCGCCTTGGATACCCTGACCCACACAATCACTGAAAAAATAAAAGCGGGCGAGGAAGTGACCTTGACTGGTTTTGGCGCTTTTTCGTCAAAAGTTCGAAAGGGCCGCATTGGTGTTAACCCACGCAATCCGCAAGAGGAAATTGAAATTAAACCAACGCGCGTGGCAAAGTTTAAAGCCGGTAAAAATTTAAAAGAAGCTTTAAAATCAGAATCTTCATCGCCAACACAAACCCCGACTTCAAAACCAGCCGAAAGTTATAACCCGGCGCCAAACCAATCCGCGCCGGATGCACAAGGTCAATCAGGGCCACAAATTTTAGAATCATCACCCCCGGATAATCAAACCCCATAGATTAATTTCCATCGCTTTTAGTAGGCGATTTTTATTTTCCATACTTGCCTAAGCTTAAATTTAACTCAAAATTTTATAAATTATTAACTTAAACCTATGCCAAATTTATCAGTCGGAAAGGCGCTTGGAGGACTTGTCGGTCTTGCTGCAATTATTGCCGTTGCGGTAGGTATTAATAATTTAATAAATAATCAGACTGCTGATGCGGGGATTGATGTTAGTAATACAGCTTGTGAAGAGTTGGCATCGGCGCAAATGGCAGTTGACGATGAGCTAAAGGAAAGAAAAGAAAAGGCCGCGACTAATTTGACTGATGATATGGAAAAAGCTTCTGACGATTATTGGGCGGAACGCCGCCGTTTGGAGGATGTTAAAAATGCTTGCGAGACGGATGCGCTATTAGCCGATCCTTGTAAGGCACTGTTTGAAGAATCAAGCCGGCTGGCACAAGAAATTTTAGATAATATTGATGATGGTTTTGATCAGGCTAAAGCTGATAGGCGTGAGCAAGTTAAAAAAGATTACGATGAGTGCTTAAAAAATCCTCCCCCAGAAGAAACCTATGAAGGTAAAAACGCGGCTTGCGGCGCAGCCTTTGCGGCCGGTAATGCAGCCGCTCAACAAGCTCGAACCGCTGCCGAACAAACTGCTCAAGCTAAATATGATACAGCCGTAGCTGACGCTGAATCGCAACATAGCGCCAAAGTTGCCACTTTGGCAGAGATTGCTGAAAAATGTAATCAACCAGCACCGACAACCAGCATAAGCATTGGCGGTTTGGGGGCTGGTACCGGAGGAACTACGCCGGTTCAATCTGGCAGCCCAGCCTGCACCGGAACATTTTCGGGTTATGACCCAGAGATTCAAAAAGAAATAAATCGCTTACAGTCACTATACCAACAAGCCCAAGCTGGCGGCCGCGAAGGTGGTATTGGCGGCGCTGGCACCTATGCCGCTAAAATCGCGGAGCTTAGGTCAGAAATGTTGGACGGCCCAAGATATTGTAATACTGACGCTGATTGTGGTGATCCTAAGCCGGTTTGTTGTAGCGGTAAATCTGTTGGTCGAGTATTTTGTAGTGACGGCGAGTGTGCTAACGAAGTAGAGGAGTGCGAAGACAACGAAGTTTGTGCCGGTGAACCAGCCGAATGCGTTTCCCCGGGTACCGGCTCACAACAACAAGACGGTGTGCACATTAGCCGGACGATTCCAGAAGTTGGCTCCTGCTCACAAAATTTGCAAACTTTGAATTTGCAAAAAGGCAGCGAACAATCACACCGGTTTGAAATAACCGGCAATATTCCAGGTTGGGTTAGTATCACTCCTCCTGGCGGCATATTGCCAAATAGCAACGTCCAAATAACATATAGCTGCAATACGGTACAAGGTTTTGGGCCCGGTACATATGAGGTGAACGGAACGATTCAAATCTACGACGCTGGCAACAATTTAGTTAACACAATTCCTTTAACCATATCAATCACGGTCACACCGGTTGAAGCCAAGGCTGCTATTTCAGTCAGCCCAAATAACCTGCAGTTTGTCTATAATCACGCTAAACCGGTTTGTCCGTTAAATGCCGGCAGCGTTCAAATTAATGGGCCGGCCGGTTCAACTTGGTCGATTGGTTCAAGCTTGCCAGTCTGGTTACAAAGCGCGAGTGGCAATTCAGGCCCTGTCCCAGCCGCCGTGCAGCTGCAATTCCCGTGTCTTTTGGATAGCTACACTAACCAATCTCAATCAACTAATGTCCAATTTATTGTCACTACGCCTGACGGTAAAACTCAAACCGCCTCGGTTGGCGTGAGCGGGGAATTTACTAACTTTGGGGGCGGTTCGCCCGAAGCGACAGTACCTGGTTCGAATTTCCAAATTAAAGTGGAAGGCTTGGAAGGGTTGAAAACCAATTAGTCCGAGCAATAAAACAGCCAAGTTAAGCTTGGCTGTTTTTGATTGTTGACCCTAATGGATTAAACGGTGGCAGTCCGCCGATGTTTTCAATTGTCCGTCCAGAGGGATTCGAACCCCCGACCGTCTGGTTAACCCCGCCACCAAAGCTTCGCTTGGTGCGGGGCAGGGAGCCACGCTGCGGTATTGAGCCAGCACTAAAATTTATCCTTGTTTTACTAGTCCGTCCAGAGGGATTCGAACCCCCGACCGTCTGGTTAAGAGCCAGCTGCTCTACCAACTGAGCTATGGACGGTTAAGGACGGATAAATTTTAGTGCTGGCTCAACTGCCTGCCTGCCCGTAGTCCTGAGCCTTTCGTAGGACGAAGGCGGGAGCTATGGACGGTTATAAAACGTGAGTAGTTTAATACAAAATTAACTACCCGTCAATTATTTGAGTTTGCCCATAAAAACTTTTTCCAAAATGTCACTGTGGGCAAGTGTTTGAGCCGTGTCATGAGCGACTATTTTTCCTTTATCCAATAAATAAGCCCGGCTGGTAATTTCTAGCAATGATTTAATATTATGCTCAACGACCATTATGGCGGTTTTGCGGCGCTGGTTAATTTCTTTGATTTTAGCAAATACTTCTTTAACTAATTTTGGCGATAGCCCCAAAGAAGGCTCGTCAAGTAAAAGTACTTTAGGATCAACCATTAATCCGCGCGCCAAAGCGAGCATCTGTTGTTGACCGCCTGAAAGAGTGCCAGATTTGCTTTTTAGTTTTTTCTTTAAATCCGGAAAAATATCCATTACTTCAGCCATCCTCTGTTTTAACAGCTTTTTATCCTTAACCACAAAGCCCCCCATTTCCAAATTTTCGGCTACGGTTAAATGAGTAAAAACTCGGCGGCCTTGCGGCACAAATGCTATGCCCATCTGTACTATTTTATGTGATACTGGCTTAATTTTACGCTCATGCCAAAAAATTTTACCAGAGCTGATTGGCGCTAAGCCAAAAATAGATTTTAAAATAGTTGATTTGCCAGCGCCATTAGGCCCCATCAAGGCAACAATTTCTCCTTCATCAATTTCAACATTAACCTCTTGCAGAGCTTTCACCCCTCCGTAATTGACGCTGATGTCTTTAAGTTGTAGAAGTGTTTCTTTATACATATTTTTATGTTGTCATATCGACCGTAACGAAGTGAAGTGGAGAGATCCCATATTTACCAAGATTGCACGAGTGAGATTCCTCGGCTACGCTCGGAATGACTAGCATTTATTCTCCCAAATAGGCCTCAATTACTTCTTTTTGATTTAAAACTTTTTCGGGATTTCCTTCAGTTAGTAGTTTGCCGGCATCCATCACAATAACATGGTCGCACAGTTCTCGGATAATGCTCATATCGTGCTCAACCAAAATTACAGTTTTATTTTCAGTCCTTAGTTGTTTCAAAGTCGTGGAAACAATTTTTACCATTTCCGGAAAAAGTCCGGCAAAGGGCTCATCAAATAAATAAATATCTGTATCCATTACCATGGCTCTGGCAATTTCTAACAATTTTCGTTGGCCGTACGACAAGTTGCTCGCCAGTTGATTCCTTTTTTCCCATAACCCGACGTGCCGTAAGGTTGCCTCGGCTTTTTTCAAATGAAAGTCATTGTGTTTTTCAAAAAAGGCACTGACTAAATTTCGCTCCGTTAAAACAACTAAAATATTATCCAATACGGTCATCTGCTCAAACAATCTAACATTTTGAAATGTGCGCGTAATACCGTAAGAGGGAACATGATGCGGTTTAATTCTAGATAATTTAACATCGCTAATTTCAACCGCCCCCCCATCCATCCGTAGCATGCCGCTTAAAGTATTGATCAGTGTGGTTTTACCCGAGCCATTCGGCCCAACAATACCAGTAATTAATCCTTTTTGAATGCCTACCGAAAGATTATCAACCGCTTTGACTCCATCAAAATGTTTATCTAAATTTTTTGTTTTCAGTGCGTTCATATTATTTTTTATATCCTATGAATACATCATAATTATGTTCTCCCCGGATTGGAATTTCTTGCACTCCGCTAAAACCGGCTTGATTCATTAGGTCAGTTAGTTCAATGTGTCGCAGCAAGTAACTATACCTTACGAATTCTGATTTTTTTCCATTGATGGTAATTATTGATTTCCAGGTTCTTATTTTTTTATCGTAGTCATGAATTAGCTCCCAGTCCAGTTTGATTTTTTTGCCGTTAATTTCTCGTTCTCCAAATTCTTCTATTAAAGGGTAGTCTTTGTCATATTCTTTTTGATTAATGATATCTACATAAACTACCCCATCTCCATTTAGCATAGCCTTAAAAGCCCTTAAGGAATTTTTAATGTGTTCCAGGGTGGTTTTTTCAATGTTATTTTCATGCCAAGAATCAGCATAAATCAGTGAATTACCTCGGCACAAAACAGCATCAAATTTTTTGTTTATGGCGTTTGGCAAATGCTCCCAATCAATTTGATAGTGGGGAATGTTAAGTTTGGCTTTCTTTAATTTTTTTTCAAAATGTTCAATCATCAACTTACTACTGTCAGCATAAGTGATATCCCAACCGCGCCGTTTTAATGGAATGCTTGGAAACCCAGTGCCTCCCGCCGGATCTAATACTGTTTCAACGCTGTTAGATTTCAAAAATTCTTCCAATCCGTTTATATATTCTTCGTCCCACATGAACTGAATACAGGTATCCCAAAGTTCTGATATCGATTTCATAATTTATATTCTCCCATCAACCCTTGCGGGCGGTAAAGCATTAAGAAAATGAGAATTATCCCGTAAGTTAATTGTCTCATTTGACCAGTGATAGATGATGGGAAACCGACAAAGCGCAGTAATTCAGGAATAATTACCAATAATATGGCCCCCAAGACAGCTCCTTTAGTATTAGCTAATCCGCCTAAAATAATAATCGCTAATATGACAATTGATTCAAAGACTCTAAATGTACCGGGATCAATAAAAGTTATATAAGAAGCATAAAGCGAACCCGCGACAGAAGCCATCCCGGCGCTGATAACAAAAATTGTTAGCTTATAGTAGTGGACATTGTATCCAAATACTTTGATTGCCTCCTCGTCTTCTCTAATGGCTTTAAGGACGCGGCCAAATGATGTACTAGTAATATATTTAGCCGCTAAGTAGATTATTCCAAGAATAACCAAAGTGAAAAATAAGTAGCGTGAACTTGAGTAGAAAACAAAGTCAATAATTTTGGGCTTGGAAATCCCCGGGATACCAAGTTGCCCGTGCGTGACATCTGTCCAGTTAACAAAAATAGTAAAAATAATAACATTAAAACCAACCGATACCAATGTAAAATAATCGTCTTTAAATTTACTTAATATCAAACCAATTAAAAAGCCAATAATTGTAGCCAGAAGCAAGCCAGTCAGCAATCCGATAAAAAAGTTTACTCCATAATCTGCTAAAAGAATGGCGCTAGTGTATGCTCCGATACCATAAAAAGCCGCGTGCCCAACCGATAGTAATCCTGTGTAGCCGACAACTAAATTTAAACTAATACCTAAAATAGCGAAGATAGAAACAATAATGGCTAATTGGATTATAAATTCCATATTATCGTTTAATCATGCCCCTGGGCCTAAAAATTAAAAAAACTATCAGCAAAGCAAAGGCAATGGCATCTTTCCATTCGCCGGAAACTTTCCAAATGCCAAAATTTTCAACCAAACCTAAAAGTAAAGATCCTAAAGCACCGCCTGTTATGGTGCCTAACCCCCCTATCATGGCTGCAATTATGCCCTTGAGTAATGTCGCTAACCATGTCGGTTCAACTCCGCTCTCAAACCCAATTAATATGCCACCTAGTCCCGCGATGGCAGTACCTAAAAAAAAGGTGTAGCCAATTATTTTATCGGTATCAATACCAACAATTTTTGCAACTTCTTCGTCGTCGCCAATTGCCTTAATCGCTTTTCCAAATTGCGTGAATTTAAATAGGAGTAAAAGGCCAATAATGACTAAAACCGAAATGAAAATCATGACTACTTGAGTAAAAGTAATAACTCCTGGACCTAAATGATAAAGAGCTAATGCTTTTGTGTTGTTTCTAATGGTTTGAAATTGATTAGAAAATAAAATTGCCAAAACCGATTCAATGACCGCCCATACACCCAATGAAGCAACTAATAAAATCATGTTGGATGCCTTCTTTTTTCTCAGCGGCAAAAAAACAAATTTATCAGATAAATACCCGACAAATCCGGCAAAAAAAATCCCAATTATAATGGCTAAAGCAGTATTAAAATCATGCCATTTAAGCAAGTAAAAAACTGTGTAAGCTCCAATGCCGGCAAAAGAGGCATGCGCTAAGTTAAAAAATTTGGTAACCCCGAAATTTAAATTGAAACTGACGGCAATTAATGAATATATGGCAGCCGCAATTATTCCGTTTATCAACAATTGGACAAAAATTTCCATAAACTAATTATAACTACAAACCGCCCCTAATAATAGGGGCGGTTTTGATATAGGTTTAAGCCATTAATCTCTATTCTAAAGGAGCAATGGCACCGTTTTCAATTCTTCTAACGGCATAATTAGCTGTCGCTAAGTCTCCGTTGTCTTCAAACTTAATAACGTCGGACGAAACTCCATCGGTATATTCAACGTTGTGCAGTTCGGCTCTAATGTCGTCAGGGTTAGTGCCAACTTTTTCTATCACTTGGGCAATAACATATGTCGCATCATAAGCTTGAGGGCCGCAAAGAGTAATTCCGCCAGCCAGTTCATTCATCTTGGCTTTGAATTCATCGCTTAACGGCGTAGTGATCTCAATATATTCTAGTCCATCTCCCAAAGTTCCGACATCTTCCCAAATAGTTGGGTCGCCCCAAGTATCACCGCCAACGGTTGGAACATTAAGGCCTAATTCTTTCATCTGTTTAATGCCTGGGATAGATGCTTCCGGGAACCCTAAAAAGAAAATACCTTCAGGATTTGAGGCTTTAACCTTAGTTAATTGAGTTCTTAAATCTCGGCTGGTTCGCTCAAAGCTTTCTTTGGTTGTAATTGTGCCGCCTAATTTTTCAAATTCAGTCACGAAACTATCCTGCAAGCCAACACCCCAATCATCAACGGTGTAAAGAACCGCCGCATTATTAACACCCAAGGTATCTTTCATGTAACGGGCCGCAAAAATTCCGGCAAAAGCATCAGACGGGTAGTCACGGAAAAAGTATGGGCTTACACCTGATAAAGTTGGCGCGGAAGAGCAGTATGACAATACCACTCGCCCAGCGTCATTTGCAATTCCGGTAAAAGCAGATGTTTCGGCTGAGCACGCTCCGCCGATGATAACCGGTACGCCATCAACATTAATTAACTTTTGAGCGGCATTGGCAGCGTCTTTGCCGGTGCATTTGCCATCCTCGTAAATCCCTTTTAATTGCCTGCCGTTAACTCCACCGGCCGCATTAATCTCGTCAATCGCTAGCTGCATCGCAGTTTGGGCGTTAAGCCCAATCGTTGCCGCGTCACCAGTCAAAGGCCCGACAAACCCTAATTGTATTGGCCCGGTTTCTTTTTGACCCTGCCCTCCTAAAAGAAAATATCCTCCCGCTACTACGATCACGACAATTATGCCGATCACAAGATTCTTACTTTTCATAAGCATTTAAGCTTAATTAGTTAAGGATTTTTATCTTAGCAACGGTAACACAATTAGACAAGTGTATAATCTATGGCGCCGTTGTGGAACTTATGATTAAAGAATTATCGCCGCTTAGATGATTTATTTTTCCCGCCTTTTTTTCTTGAACCGCCAGATCGTCCTTTCATTAGCTTTGCCCTAGAAATCGCCATTTTTGATTTTATCATAGACAATAATTATAGATTATAAATGTGCAGAAATACTAACCTTTGCGCGAACCTTTTTCCAATCGCGGAGC
>PEZZ01000032.1:0-3019 GCA_002773845.1 Candidatus Buchananbacteria bacterium CG10_big_fil_rev_8_21_14_0_10_42_9 | reverse complement strand
TATCCATTTTCGGCGGGGGGTGCGGGGGGAGCCGCTAAAAAAATGAAAGGAAATTTTATGGTTTTGTTTCCGCCGCTTCAGGACTCCAAAAAGAGCATCATTTGAATTATATCATTTTGTCGCTCTTTTCTCCGTCCCTTGCGGCGGCGAGGCACGCTCCCGTCACCGCGTTTGGTGGTAGCTTGAAAAATGCAGACTGTGCCCTACTTTCTCTTCAACTTAAGAATCATAAAGAGTGGGATTTTCTGATGAATATGCCAAAAATTGTTTTTTACTTTTTTCGCTCCTGTCACTGCTTTTGGCTCGAGAAAATCTAGTATTTCGAAGCCAGCTTCCAGAACAGATTTCACAATAGTAGAAATTGGTTTATGGTAGTAGGAAACAGGAAATTCATCAAACCATGTATCATTTATTTTCCGTTCCGTTAGATAATCTCCGTGAATTTTGCAGTCATCGCTATCCTTAGATTTCTCATATCCCAACATAAAAGTATTCTTTTTTTTGCCACGTACTATCTCCGCACCCCACTTAGCCGGATGATGCGTGGAGAAAAGGAAAACCCCGCCAACTTTTAATACTCGATGTATGTTTTCTAAAACACGTGTCCAATTTTTAACATAGTGCAAAGCAAGACTTGAATATACAACATCAAACTTTTTTTGCGGAAAGACTAGCTTCTCCATATCCATTACCTCAAACTCTATTCCTGGATAACTCTGACGAGCTACGTCAATCAACTTATTTGAAATATCTATCCCAATCACATACTTCGCGCCTTGAGATTTTAGGTAATAGCACTCCTCTCCAGTTCCGCAACCAATGCAGAGCACGGATTTTCCGCGTACATTTGGCAACGTGTCATACATGGCTGGTTTTTCTAAATACGTGTGTGCAATGTTTTGCCCGCTACGCATTTTTTCTGCCCATTTCTCGGCGTATGCATTGTATGATTTTTTTGTTTTTCTGTTCAGAGACATAGTTAATTCTTAAAGTAAGTTAAGCCACCCCCAAACTTGTTCCGATAATATAATCCTTTTTTTCTTTTTGTTTAATGTGTAAACTGCGCGCCCATGGTCTCCAGGCAGTATTACATTATTTTTTTTCAAGAATCGTATAAAATCGGTAGTGGATTTTTCAACTGTTGACCGAGATTGTAAGAAATCAGGATTGATAGCAATAAAAACCGCCCCAACTTCGTACGGATTTTCCCATGCATGTTCGGTTTGAGCACCAAGGAGTGGTCCAGAGAACAATTGCAACATACACGAGAAATTAAATCCTTTTAGACCACCCCATACATCAACCCACCTCGCAAGCCAAGGATCGGTTGTATACATGCCCTTAGAGTCAAAAAAAGTGTTTTTCGGAAGTACCCCTCCGCGTGTCCGCTCATACCACACCAAGCTCATCGGCTCTTTTGTCGTTGATATGTCCATAACTATAGGATTAGTAGCAGTGGGAAAACCGATACTCAACGGATTCGTCCCGAGCACGGGTATTTTTTTGCCGTTTGGTGGAACAACAAACGGCTCCGTAGAATTGGTAACAATCCCCACCAAACCTTTTTCGGCGATAGTTTTTGTCCATGTCGCAAGTACGCCATATCGCTGGAAATTTCTTAAACCAATCACTGCGATTCCAAATTGATTTGCTTTTTTGGTAACCAAGTGAATACAAAACCTCGCGGCAAGAGGTCCAATTTCTCGATTTCCATCAATAATCGCCACAGCATAACTATCTTTAATCACTTTGGGTTTGCTTATTCGCTGATCATAAAACTGCATATCCCAACAAAATTTCCTCACCCCGTGAGTCTTTTTGCCCATTAATTCTGCTTCATAGTAGTGATTAACAATCCAATCCGCATCTTTCTTTACAATGCCACGTTTAGACAGCGCGGAGTGCATGACCGTTAGCAACTTATTATGTGTAATTTGCACAGAGTTTTTTTTGAAGGTCAAAAATATAGGCGAAATAGAGTATTTCTTAAATACCTCTTTTGCTTTAAAAGAACGCAAATCAGACGCCCTATATCCGATCATGCGAGCGCCTTTTTTTACTGCTTCATTACTTGCGCCCTCAATCTCAATATACGTGGGCACTCCAGGCCAAGTATCAATATCGAAACGGAGATTTGCTTTATCATACACATAAGAAATACGATGTTTTTCTTGATAAAACACCTTTCGTAACCCGCGCTCTACAAGCATAGCCTGTACTGATTTCCATTCTTTTTTACTTCGTACAGAAATACTAATCTCTCTTTCGGATTTTATCCGAACATCTTTTTTGCCCGTACCGTATTTTAGAATCAACTCAGAACGTTTGCCTTCCTGTCGCAAACGCAAATATGCTCCTTGAGAAAGGAGTGAATTTTTTGATTGTGTGAACTTCTCAACTTCCGTGATAATCCGCGAGTAGCGCTGGTGTAGTTCAGAACGACCACGCTTTTTGGGAATATGAGTACCGTAAACATCATATGTTTCAATGATGGTAATAGCGTCCAGTATTTTTCGCGCGCCATTTTTTTGCAGTCTTTCAACAACCGCGCCTGTATCAATATCAAGAATTTTCGCCTCTAGTTCAATGTGATTTTGCATAGTGTATTTGGGACTCGATTGTTTCCCAGTCGAGCAAATTACTTTTCAGTAAATTATTTATTTCAGCCACAACTTTTACCTTTTCTTCCTCTGATATGTCTAATGGATAAGGCACCATTTTATTATTCAAACGATAAAGCAGCGTGCCCAGTACGATCCGCTTAAGCAGCAGATCATCTTCAGGTGGGATGGCATCTGTCTCATCTTCAGGATGATATGTTCGCAAAAATTCTTTAACATATTGCGCGGCCGGATATTCGTGTTCAAGACTATGGAGATACACATGCCCGATAAAGAATCCAATATCAAAAATTGGATTGCCTCGGTGAGCAGTATCAAGATCACAAATCCGCAATTCTCCTGAAACCAAACCGAGATTTTTGGGAGATAAATCACCAAGTATCAACGAACGTTCTTTG
>PEZZ01000031.1 GCA_002773845.1 Candidatus Buchananbacteria bacterium CG10_big_fil_rev_8_21_14_0_10_42_9 | reverse complement strand
CCGCCAAAGGACGGGCAGGCGCAATGACAACCCCCTCACGCTCCCCCTTCACAGGGGAGGATTATTCTATTGACACCTTTGTGGTGATTTGATACTATATAAATATCCATATGAAAGAGCACGGCATATGTGGCGAGTCCCTATGCAGTGCTTTTTCTTTTTGCTAACTTTTCTTTTAAGAAATATAAATATCTCATTTTTTCTTTAGCTGATTTTCTCAGCAGCGATGAACAGGTTTTACTATGCGGGCTTAATACTGCTGCAAGCTTGTTGTTATCATACAAATAACGGGCCAATGAATAAAAATCACCGTCACTGGTTACCAATATAGCATTGTCATAGTTATTGAAATCAATCATCGCTTGTAGCACTAAATCCGCATCAACATTACCTTTAACTCCATCCTTTCCATTTGGTAGTACTGGCTTGAATTTTAAAACAAAACCAGCTTGTTGCAATTCGTCATACATGTCATTGTGCTCAGGAAGAAAGCCAATAAAAAGATAGGCTCTAGTAACTCTATATTTGTGTAATAGATAGGTGCGGAATCGCTGCCAATCAATTTCCCAGCCTAGGTCACGCTTTGTGCCTTTATATACATTCTGGCTATCAATGAACGCGAAATTGTTTTCTTTTTTGTGCATAAATAAAAACGGCTTGGCGCCGCTTTGATGTTTTGATGTTACTATTGTTTGTGGGGAGTGTCAAATGACTGGATTGCCGAGATTGCGACGCTGCGCCACGTCTGACGTGGCTGCGCTCCCGCCAAAGGACGGGCAGGCGCAATGACAATTGGGGTTCCCCTCACCCCCGCCAAAGGCGGACAGGCACACCCTCTCCCCAGAGGAGAGGGATTATTTATTTCTGTCGAAACTCGCAGATAGTGTTATAGTCGCAAAATTTACACGCCCAGCCGGGGGTGGGTTTGAAATCTGATTTTTCAATCGCTTCAATGCGAGCGATTAGGTCTTGTTCTAATTTTTTTAATTCCCCTTCCCCGCCCAAGAAATTCACTTTGGTGCCGGAATCAAGGTAGTGATAACTTAAATTAGTTGGTTCTTGTTTGAGCGTTTGCTTTGCCGCTAATTGATAAATTAATAATTGTTCTTTGTCGTCGGCTGACAATTTTTTCGGATCTTTGGGTTTGCCGGTTTTATAATCAATTATTTCAATACCTTCAGCAGTTTCGTCAATGCGGTCAATTTTACCTTTGATTGTGCTTTTGCCGACTTTTAAGGTAAAGTCTTTTTCTAAGTGCAAGGGACGAGGTGGATTTTTGGCTAAGTCCTTGTAGTAATTAGTCAGCGACTCTTTGCCTTGTTTATAATATTTTTCTTTTGTTTGTTTGTCCGGGTACCAATCGCCAATCCAGGCCTCGTCGTAGATTTTGAGGAGGTCTTTGAGAGGTGGAATTCCTTTTTTTGTCATTCCGGCCTTTGAGCCGGAATCTCTATTAGATAGAGATCCTGAATCAAGTTCAGGACGACTACTTGTGTGTTCAGGATGACGATCGGGGTGGCCTTTTTCTTTTGTCATTCCGGCCGAGCCTGCCCCCGCGGAGGCGGGGGTTCCGGAATCTCTATTTGATAGAGATCCTGAATCAAGTTCAGGATGACTAGTTGTGTGTTCAGGATGACGATCGGGAGAGGGGTCCTTCGCTGCGCTCGAGGACGACACGGGGAGGAGGGAGGATTGCTGTTTGGTGCTATGCTCTATCATTAAATTTAAAAAGCGTTGTAGGGTCAGATGCATGGTTTGGCCAAAGGAAAAGGTGTGTTTGCCTAAAATCGGCACGCGTAAAATGTAGGCAAATTTGTATTGCAACGGGCATTTGGCAAAAGACGATAACTGCGAATACGAATAGCAGCCGGCGTGGTGCTTGGAATAATCGGCAGCCGCGCCCGCCTGCGGCATTCGGGCAACCGCCTGCTCGGCGGTTGGCTCTCTCATCCCCCCATTTTTAACCTCAATCTTTTTCTCGTTACTAAAACCAAGCTCATCTAAAAACTGCGAGATCTTTTTCTTGCGGCTACCACCATAATCATCGGCTGACGTAAAATACAATCCGCGGCGCGCGCGCGTCATGGCGACATACATTAACCGCCGCTCTTCTTGCAGATGAACGTTACCGGGCAATAATAGCTCTTTGACTAATTCATCTGGTAATTCAATTGGATCTTTTCTTTCAATTGTCGGAAAACGCTTGTCCACTAAATTAACAATAAACACCTGTTCAAATTCCAACCCTTTAGATGCGTGAATGGTCATTACTTTGACCACTTCCGGTCCGGCTTCAATATCCACGCTTAAAGAACCCTCGTCGCCAGCTTCAATTTCTAAATCCAACAATTCCATAAACGTGTTTAAGCGCGGGGCTGAATCTTGGGCTTCAAATTGTTTGATTTTGGAATAAAATTGCTGTAAGTAACTCAGCTGTTCAACTTTACTTTCGGTTTCCCCCAAATGCAAATATTGAGTGTAACCTAAATCTTTTAACGCAGTCACGTATAATTCACTCACATTTTTATCTTTAGCTAATTGCGTATGCCGCTCAATTAGCCCAAGTAATTTTTTGGCAATGTCTAGCGTCCTCGTTTGCAAACCTTTAACGAGTTGAATTTCTTGCAAGGTTTCGTACAGTGACTTGGTTTTTTTGAAAGCGTATAAATTTAGCTTCATTAAATCTTCGGCTGGAATTTTCCAAAACGGATAACTTAAGACGCGAAACAGCGCCGGGCTTTCATGGTAATTATCAAGCAATTTAAAATAAGCAATGACATCTAAAATAACTGGTTTCGTGTATAAGCCGCGCTGGGCAAAAAATTGATACGGAATTTGGGCCCGCTCTAAGGCGTGTAAAAAAATGTTGGCTTGGTTATTGGCGCGAACTAGTATCGCAAAATCAGACCACAAACTTTTGGGCTTCTCTGTTTTTATCTCAATGATTTTTTCCACGACAGCTTTAACTTCATCTTCTAACGTTTCCGCGTGCAAATGCTCAATTGGCGCTTGGCAATTATCCGTGGCTTTTAATTTTTTATTTATGGTTTTAAATTTATCAAGCGCTATCCCCTTCTTTTTGGCTTCTTTGGTTAATTCGTTTAATTTAGATTCCAGGCGATTCGGGTTATTGCCTTGAATAAACGTATAAGATAAATCCAAAATATTTTGGCAGCTGCGGTAATTTTCCACAAGCACCACTTCTTTAGCATCTGGATAATCGCTTTTAAATTCTAAGATGTTATTGATGGAACTCCCGCGAAAGCGGTAAATTGACTGATCGTCATCCGCCACCACGGTTAAATTGTTTTTCGGCGCGGCAAGCATTTTAACTAAATCATATTGGGCGTAGTTGGTGTCTTGAAATTCATCCACTAAAATAAATTTAAATTGCTCGCGATACTTGTCTAATATTTGCGGCCGGTCGCGGAATAATTTAAGCGTGTAGTTTATCAAATCGCCAAAATCTAGCGCGTTGTTATCTAAAAGTAGCTGTTGGTAGGTATGATAGGCGCCCGCAATTTCTTGCAAACGTTTAATTTCAATTTTTTTGGTTTCGGCGCTAGTGCGGCTATCTTTATCTAATTGCAAATTTTCGGCGTATTCTAAATATTCTGCCGGCGTTATTTCTTCGTCTTTGGCGCGGGAGAAGTGTTTAATCATTGCGCCAATAAATTTCGCCGGATTGCCAAGTGGCTTATAATAATCCAAATCAAATTTATCAAAATTTTGGCGCATCAAAAGCCACTGGCCGGTTTCGGTTAGCAACTTAAAATCGTTGCTAAGGCCAATATCAAGCGCGTGCAATTTTAATATCTTTTCACCAAAAGAATGAAAGGTGGAAATCCAAAGATCAGTATAGCCAATGGGCAATAAGGCATCCACCCTCTCTTCCATCTCGCCGGCCGCTTTTTCCGTAAAAGTGAGGGCTAAAATTTCCTCGGGCTTAGCAAGCCCCTGCTCAATGAGCCAAGCGATTTTTTGGGTAATGACGGTGGTTTTCCCGGTGCCGGCGCCAGCCACAATCAAAAGCGGCCCTGATTTGTGTTTGACCGCCTCCAATTGCTCTTTGTTAAGAGATTCCAAAAGCTCCATAGATACTTCATTTTAGCAAAAATGTCATTCCCGCGAAAGCGGGGAATCCAGAAAAAACTGGATCCCCCGCTTTCTTTTTTGTCATTCCCGCGGAGGCGGGAATCTCTATTTGATAGAGATCTCCGGGTCAAGCCAGAAGATGACAATAGCGACAACAATATTTTATTCGCCAGTAGCAAGTTTACACACTTGAATTATCCGTTGGGAATTTAAAGTCTCATCATGCCTGCTAACAAGTCCCGCATGACTTCCGATGTACCAGCAGCCAAAGTGAAAGCTTGAGAATCTTTGTAAATTCGCGCTAGCCAATGGTTTTGCATAAATGCCTCGGCGCCGAATAAATGTACGCACTCTTTAATTATATCTTGGGAAGTTTCATAGCAATAAATTTTTAACATAATAATCTCCTGATCAACTTGCTCCTCTTTTTCAAAGCCAGCGCAAACATTATAAGTAAATTGCTTAGCCGCCTCCAGCCGGCTCGCTAGCTCCGCTACCCTATGACGGATGACTTGTTTTCGGCTTAGAGGCTCACTAAATCTAACTTTATCTTTTAAATAAGTGATTGTTTGCTCTAATACTTGTTCGGCTAATGTATTTAATGCCACTGCACCCATCAACCTCTCTCTCATTAAGCCGTTTAGCAAATAATAAAAACCACGTTGGCTGCCACCCAAAATGTAGTCTTTAGGAATTTCACATTGTAAAAACTTAATTTCAGCCGTGTCGCTAGTTTTAAGCCCGCTAGTTTTCAACTTAGTGATTCCAATTTTGTCTACATCTGTAGGAACCAAAAGTAAGCCAAGCGACCAAATATTTTTATCTGACTTTGTCCTGACCAAAGTAATTAAATATTTGGCTACTGAACCGTTTGTAATATACTTTTTTTCTCCGCTAACTAAAAACTTATCCCCCTGCAAAACTGCTTCAGTTTTGGTTGATACTAAATCCGAGCCGTTTTGAAATTCTGTCGCCGCTAATGATAGATAAAACTCGCCCTTAACCGCCGGCATCAAAATATCGGCTTGTTGCTTTGGGCTAGCTAGCTTCACCAGTAAAGGTAAGGCCATATTAGTGTGGGCCAAGTAAGACATAGCCCAGCCAACCAGTTTACTTTTTGCCAACTCTTCAGCTAAAATCACTTCGTGCCAAAAGCTTAAACCTTGTCCGCCTTTATCTTTGGGTAAACTTACGCCTATCAAATTCTTGCCCGCCATTAGCTTTAAAAGTTCGTTAGGAAAGTGCTCTTGCCTTTCCCATTGATCAACGTGTGGTTCAATTTCTTCTACCACAAAATCACGTACCGTCTTTCTAAAGGTGCGGTACGGCTCTTGGCTAAAAAGTGGATATTGCATAATTAAAATGACTTGAGTGGATCCGAGCTATCTGATGTATCCATGTTTTCAGTCACATATTTAATGACATCGCCTACTGTTTTAATGTGGGCCATTTTTTCAGGCTGGAACGCAACTTTGTACTGACTGCCTAAAACAGCTACCAATTCAACTATGTCCATGGAATCTTTGGCGATTTCTTCAATTAAAGTATTTTCATTTATTTGATCAGCGGTTAAATAAAGAGTTTCCCTGATAGTTTCGATTATTTCTTGATTCATAGCAACTCCTTAAAATATTCCTTAAATGGTTCGGTTTTCGATAGTCGTTCAAAAACCTTTTTATCAACCTCTTCCATTTTTTTCATCACGGCGTTTATTTCTTCTTCATCGCGCTTAGCTATATAATCATCAAGTTCTTTTCTAACCCAGCTAACGTGACCGGTTTCGTCATCAATTAGCTCCTGCAAAGTTGCTTTGACCAAATCATGAGTTCCAGGCAAAGCCAGATGTTTGTTAAAGTGGTCTAACGTACGTTTCTCAAAAACTTGGGTTAAGCACAGAATTTCTAAAATACTCGTAGGCATACCGTATTCTTTGCCGTATTCGGTTTGGTAAGCTTGGGTTACTTTCAGCGGAATGCGGCCTAATTTTTCAATGGTTTCTGTCCACCGCCAGGCATGGCGTGACTCTTCCAGCGCGTGTTCGGTCAAAGGTATACGGATATTCTCAAAATTTGTATGAAAAGCTAATTTGCCAAACAAAATAGCCCCGGCAAGCTCACAGGCACGATAATAGCTTAATATATATAACTCTTGGTCTGATATCATAATAAATAAAAGCTTATAGAGTTTAGCAAAATATAATAATTATGCAAATTATTCCGCCAAGCTATCACTTAATGATTGGCCTAATAATTTTTCAATTCTTTTGTTAAAACTTTGAATAACCTTAATATTATCTTCTTTGGCCGGGGAAACTGATGGAAAAACA
>PEZZ01000030.1:16175-17826 GCA_002773845.1 Candidatus Buchananbacteria bacterium CG10_big_fil_rev_8_21_14_0_10_42_9 | reverse complement strand
GAGTCAGACCGTGGGGGCTAAGCTCCATGTGTCAAAAGGGAAACAGCCCAGACCGCAATTTAAGGTCCCTAAATCCAAACTCAGTGTGAAAGGTGGTGATTTGACTCAAACAGTTAGGAGGTTGGCTTAGAAGCAGCCACCCTTTAAAGAAAGCGTAATAGCTCACTAACCAAGTTGGGTTGCGCCGAAAATGTAACGGGGCTTAAGTTTGGTACCGAAAATGCGGATTCATTAAATTTATTTAATGAGTGGTAGAGGAGCATTCTGTATGCGCTGAAGTGAGACCCGCGAGGGATCGTGGAGCGTACAGAAGAGAGAATGTTGGCATGAGTAGCAAAAAGGCAGGTGAGAACCCTGCCCACCGTAAGTCTAAGGTTTCCTGGGCAACGCAAATCGACCCAGGGTTAGCCGGTCCTAAGGCGAGGCCGAAAGGCGTAGTCGATGGACGAGCAGGTTAATATTCCTGCGCTACAGCAGGTTTTCGATGGGGTGACGCATCGGCAGAGATTAAGCGAGCTATGGGATGTTCGTTGCTGGCTAAGGCGTGGTAATTGGTAAATCCGTTACCGCAAGCGCTGAGGTTGGCAGAAGAGGAAGGTTTTACCGGACTCAATTTAGTTAAAGCAGGTGACTAGAAAAACCTCTAGAGTTAAGCTTGTTGTAACCGTACCGTAAACCGACACAGGTAGACGGGCGCAAATGTGCCAAGGTGTACGAGATAATCATCGTTAGGGAACTCGGCAAAACAGTATCCGTAAGTTCGCAATAAGGATTCCCCACACCTTTCTGTTTATAAGCAGGATTATAGTTGAATGAATTTAACTTAATTCCAGTTTGTAATTAGAAAGGTGTGGGGCGCAGCGACTGACTCCAAACGACTGTTTACCAAAAACACAGGTCCCTGCCAAAGCGCAAGCTGATGTATAGGGGCTGATGCCTGGCCAGTGTCCGAACGTTAAGGAAGGGGGTTATTTAAACTTCGGTTTAGAGAAGCTTCCGACTGAAGCGCGGATGAACGCCGGCGATAACTATAATCGTCCTAAGGTAGCGAAATTCCTTGTCGGGTAAGTTCCGACCTGCACGAACGGCATAACGATTTGGAGACTGTCCCAACGATGAACTCGGCGAAATTGCAAGTCCAGTAAAGATGCTGGATACCCGTAGCCGGACGAAAAGACCCCGTGAAGCTTTACTACAACTTGATATTGAATTAGTGTTTCACCTGTTCAGCATAGGTGGGAGTCGCGTCTAACGCGACGACAGTGAGATACCACCCTTGTGTTATGTTAATTCTAACGTACCCCCGTGAATCCGGGGACCGGACAGTATCTGGTGGGTAGTTTAACTGGGGCGGTTGCCTCCCAAAGAGTAACGGAGGCGTTTACAAAGGTTGGCTAGCTCGGGACGGAAATCCGAGTGATAGTGTAAAGGCACAAGCCAGCTTTACTGCGAGTCTGACCAGACGAGCAGTTGCGAAAGCAGAACTTAGTGATCCGACCGTACGATATAGGACGGCGGAAGCTCAACGGATAAAAGCTACTCCGGGGATAACAGGCTAGTCACGCCCAAGCGCTCATAGCGACGGCGTGGTTCGGCACCTCGATGTCGGCTCGTCCTATCCTGGGGCTGAAGAAGGTCCCCAGGGGTTGGC
>PEZZ01000030.1:0-16168 GCA_002773845.1 Candidatus Buchananbacteria bacterium CG10_big_fil_rev_8_21_14_0_10_42_9 | reverse complement strand
CAATTAAAAGGGCACGCGAGCTGGGTTCAGAACGTCGTGAGACAGTTCGGTCTCCTATCCGCTACGGGCGTGGAAATTTGAGAAGTCCCTTCTCTAGTACGAGAGGACCGAGAAGGACGAACCTCTAGTGTACCAGTTGTTCTCCCAAGGGCATGGCTGGGTAGCTACGTTCGGTTTGGATAAGCGCTGAAAGCATCTAAGCGCGAAGCCGTCTTCAAGATTAGATTTCATTATGAGACCCCCGGGAGACGACCGGGTTGATAGGCTCTAGGTGTACGCCCAGTAATGGGTTTAGCCAAGGAGTACTAATTGGTCCATCATATAATCATAAGAATTGTGCTGCTTATTAATTAACAGTTCACAATTAACAATTGACAGTTAACAATTAAAAGTTAACTGTGGTTACAAGTTAATTGTAAATTGTTAAAAGTTGGTATACGTATACGTTAGCAAGTGGCTAATAGCAAATTGCAAATGGTATTTTAAAAACTATTTGCCATAAGCTATTGGCTATTTGCCAAAATGGGGTTCAACACCCTGGTGATTGTTGCGAAGCGGAAACACCTGTTCCCATCCCGAACACAGTAGTTAAGCGCTTCAGCGCCGATGATACTCCCTGTGGGGAAAGTAGGTCATCGCCAGGGTCTTGCACCTCATTTTTTATTTAAAAAATTATTGTTATACTAATTGAGATGCAAAAAGTTTATCATGAAGTGCTGAAATTCATTACCGTCGAAGGCCAACGCATTGTTCGGCATGGCGGAAGCATTAAAGACGTGGGAGTGACTAAAGAATTTTTAACCCAGGAAGATGTACGCATTGAACGCGGTTTGAAAAAAATTATTAAATCTCATGATCCCAGGCATGAGTTTTATGCCGAAGAAGAAAACGGCACTTTCAATCACGTAAATGATTATTGGGTGGCTGACCCAATAAGCGGTACGCGTCTTTTTATCCGTGGTTTACACCATTATGCTATAGCGGTAGCTCATATTAGCCAAGGCAAGGTGCAATTTTCGGCTATTTATGACCCGTCGGTTGATGAACTTTTTACAGCATTCCGCGGCCGCGGTGCTTTTTTGAATAAAAAGCGAATTCATATTTCCAAAGCTCGCAAGTCTAAAGACACAAGCGTAATATATCATTTATCATGGCATTGGCCGGATTTTGCATCAGGGCGCAAAATGTTTGAAGAATTATCTAAGTTCAGATTATTTCGAAATGCAAATTCTATTGCAGTCAATTATTGTCATGTTGCTTGCGGCAGGTATGAGGGGGTTGTGGCCTTGTCCAAGGATGCATTTCCTGAGTTTGCGGCGAGTTTAATTGTTCAGGAGGCTGGCGGCGTGTTTGTTAATAAAAATGGACAACCAACAATCAATTATAGTGATCGAGTTTTCATGGGCGGCAATAGAGCCATTGTGAATGAATTAAGCAAGATAGTTAAAAAAGTAAATTTATGATGGCAAAGCTTGATTTTATTGGTAATTTCGGGTATGATTGGTATTACTTTTTGAATATTTATGCCAAAATCAGAAGACAGAAATTTAGCATTGGAGCTAGTCCGCGTGACAGAGGTGTCGGCTTTGGCGGCTTCGGAGTGGATCGGCAAAGGCGATAAAATTGCTGCTGATAGGGTTGCCGTGGACAAGATGCGCGAACGTTTGATGGCGATTGATTTTAAAGGTGAAATTGTAGCTGGTGAAGGGCGCAAAGACAAAGCTCCACAACTTTATGAAGGCGAATTGGTGGGGAATGGCAAAGAGCCAGAAATTGATTTAGTGGTTGACCCGCTAGAATGCACTGATTCGGTCGCCTGGGGCCGAATGAATGCAATGGCTGTTATTGCTGCTGGGGCTAAGGGATCACTGATGCGCATGCCGGATATGTATATGCGAAAAATTGCAGTCGGACCACAAGCTAAAGGTAAAATCGATTTGGATGCATCGGTTAAAGATAATTTAAAAAAAATTGCTAAAGCTTTAGATAAACACATTGAGGAATTAATGGTAGTGGTATTGGATCGTCCCCGGCATCAAGATTTAATAAAAGAGATAAGGCATGCCGGCGCGCGCGTTATTTTAATAACCGATGGCGATGTGGCAGCTGCAATTGCCACGGCAATTCCAGAATCTGGCATTGATGTATTGATGGGGGTGGGCGCTTCAGCCGAGGGCGTGCAAGCTGCTACGGCGCTGCAGTGTTTAGGCGGAGAAATTCAAGGGCGGTTGCAGCCAAAAAATGACGAGGAAATTGAGCTATGCAAACAAAGTGGGATTAAAAAAATTGATAAGAAATTATTTAACTCTGATTTTGCCAAGGGTGATCAATTATTGTTTGTCGCTACGGGCGTGATTGACGGACCATTACTTAAAGGGATTAGAATAACTAAAGATCAAGCGATCAGCCATTCGGTGGTGATGCGTAAATTTACCGGGACAGTCCGGTTTATTGAAGCTCATCATAAGCTAGGCTATGAACCAATTAAATTATAAATATGAGCATTGATATTCAAAAACTTTTAGGCGGCGAGGCAAAAGACTTGTTAAGTTATAAGGCTAAGGTGGGTATGGATTTATTGGAATTACCCGGACCGGATTTTATGGATCGGGTTTTTTCAATTTCTAACCGATCGCGAGCGGTCATTAAAAATATGGAGAAATTTAGAAACACGGGGCGCTTGGCGGGGAGCGGTTATGTTTCTATTTTGCCGGTCGATCAAGGCGTCGAACACACCGCCGGAGCTTCATTTGCTCCAAACCCGATTTATTTTGACCCGGATAATATTTGTAAATTAGCGGTTGAAGCGGGATGTAACGCAGTCGCGACCACGGTTGGAGTATTGTCGATGGTGTCAAAAAAGTATGCCGGCAAGGTGCCATTTTTAGCTAAGATCAACCACAATGAAATTTTGACTTACCCGCAAACCTATGATCAAATTTTATTTGCCTCGGTTCAACAAGCCTACGATTTAGGCGCGGTTGCCATTGGGGCCACAATTTATTTTGGCTCTCAAGAGTCAGACCGACAAATCCAAGAGATCGCCCAAGCTTTCGAACTAGCGCATCAAAAAGGCATGTTTACGGTGGCTTGGTGCTATTTACGCAATAGCGAATTTAAAAAGGGTGGCAAAGATTATCACACTTCAGCCGACATGACAGGCCAGGCGAATCATTTGGCCGCATCAATTGGCGCGGACATTGTGAAACAGAAATTTCCTGAGGTCAATGGCGGATTTGAAGCCTTGAAGTTTGGCAAGACTCATGCAAAAATGTATACCGATTTATCATCTGATAACCCGATTGATTTAGTGCGCTATCAAGTTTTAAATGGTTATGCCGGGCGTGTTGGTTTAATTAATAGCGGTGGCGAGTCAAAGGGTGCTGGTGACTTAGAGGAAGTTGTGCGAACGGCAGTAATTAACAAGCGCGCTGGCGGGACGGGAATGATTACCGGCCGTAAGGCTTTCAAGAAATCTATGGATGAGGGGATTGAACTTTTGCACGCAGTTCAAGATGTTTATTTATCTAACGAAGTAACAATCGCTTAGTTTTCTATCCCTTCGCAAGGAGGGAGGGTCAATAAGACGATATTAGTAATTATGGCAAATCGTAAATTACGAGTCGCGATTAACGGCCTGGGCCGAATGGGGCGTATTTTTTTGCGTCAAAATTGGGATAATCCAAACTTAGAAATAGTCGGTGTGCAAAGCCGTTCAGGGCCCGATGATTACGCACCGTTAATTAAACATGACTCAGCATACAATGATTGGGATAAGCACATTTCTTTGGCCAAAAACGGAATTAGAATTGGCAAACAAATGCTGCGGTTTTACGAAAGCGAGCACGTTAGCCGAACGCTTTGGAAAGAGTTGAGAGTTGATTTAGTTTTAGAATCAACCGGAGTCTATGCCCACAAAAAAGATTCCATCCGTCATATTCGCGGCGGGGCTAAACGAGTTTTAATTACTGCCCCCGCCAAAGAAGAGGATCAAACTTTTGTGTATGGAGTTAATCACGAAACTTTTGATGCCAAAAAACATATTGTTATTTCTTCGGCCTCATGCACTTCAACTTGTTTAGCTACAACTATGCAGGTGGCAAAACAGTTTGATGTGGCAAGGGGTTATTTAACCACCGTTCATGCCTACACTAATGACCAACATTTAGTTGATTCACCACACAAAAAAGATCCCCGGCGGGCCCGTGCTGCCGCCCGGTCAATTATACCGACAACGACCGGCGCGACTCGCACGCTAGAGAAATTATTGCCAGAATTTGAGGGTAAGTTTTCTGGCTTAGCTTACCGGGTGCCGGTTAATACTGTGTCGTTACTTAATTTATCGTTAGAACTTAGAAAACCGACTTCTAAAGAAAAAGTTAATGCCGCGTTTGAAAGGGCGGTTAAGGGGAAAATGAAAGGCGTGCTAGATATTTCTTACGAGCCATTGGTGTCAGTCGATTATGAAGGTAGCCCCTACGCCGCGACTATTGATGGATTAATGACAGAAGTCGTAGACGGAAAGCTTTTAAACTTAGTTGTATGGTATGACAATGAGTGGGGTTATATCGCCCAAATCAGTAAATTCATAAATTACATCTCCAAGCGCGTTTAGCTATGCTTCAGTTTGTTATTTTGGCGGCCGGTGAGGGGAAGCGGATGAATCACTCCTTGCCAAAAGTTTTGGTGCCTATTCATGGCCGGCCAATGATCGAATATTTATTAGGCGCGATTAAAGAATCAAAAGTTAGCGATCGCGTTGCCATAGTCGTTGGTAAAGGCAAAGATCAGGTTCAGGCTGCGTTAGGTAATAACTACCGCTACATCCATCAAGCCGAACAACTTGGTACCGGGCATGCAGTTAAAGTGGCCTTGGATGAAAGCGATGTGGCACAGGCTGATGATATTATTGTCCTCTACGGAGACCATGCTTTTTTAAAGTCTGGTTCAATTGCTAAATTAGCTAAAGAGCATAAAATTTCTGGCAATGCCATTACTTTAATGACAGCTACGGTGGAAGATTTTAATGATTGGCGAGAAACATTTGTTGATTTTGGCCGCATTATTAGGGACCCTGAAAATACTGACAAAATTACTGGCATTGTAGAACGCCGCGATGCCACCGAAGAACAAAAAAAAATCAAAGAAGTAAACCCTGGTTATTATTGTTTTAATCGTGAATGGTTGCAAGATCATATTATGCAGTTAAATAATGCCAACGCCCAAGGCGAGTACTATTTAACTGATTTATTGCAAGTAGCTATGGCCGAAGGCGCAAAGGTTGGGTCAATTTCCATTGAGCCGATTGAGGCTTTAGGTGTTAATTCTCAAGGTCAGCTTAAGTTGGTTGAAAAATTAGCCACGTAATGGAAATTATCGCTGATTTACATGTTCACTCTCCATACGCCCGGGCGTGCTCGCCGCAACTAACGCTTGATAATTTAAACTTGTGGGCTAAGCGCAAAGGCATTCAAGTCTTGGGCATTCCGGACTGGACGCATCCAAAATGGCTAGCCAGCGTGAAGGCACAAATCAAAGATCAGGGCAATGGTTTGTATAAATTAAAAAATGACCCGAAGTCGGTTCATTTTTTATTTGCGACTGAAGTTGCCTGCATCTTTTCTCAAGGTGGCAAAGTGCGCCGCCTACATATTTTAATTTGGGCGCCTAATTTAGAAATTGTTGAAAAAATAAATTCAGTATTGGCTAGGCGCGGGGCGAAACTTGCATCAGATGGCCGACCGATTTTAGGCATGTCAGCTAAGGATTTATTAACTTTAATTTTAGAAGCATCACCTGATTGTATCATGATCCCAGCCCACGCCTGGACGCCATGGTTTGGGGTATTGGGCTCAAAGTCCGGTTTTGATTCAATCGCTGAGTGCTATGAAGATTTAACCGATCACATCTTTGCCATTGAAACTGGCTTGTCTTCAGACCCACCGATGAATTGGTCAGTCAAAGAGTTGGATAAGCTCACATTAATTTCAAATTCTGATGCCCATTCTCCGGAAAATTTGGGACGGGAAGCGAACGTATTTAGCTTTAGTGAACAAGAGTTAAGTTATAAGGCGATTATTGAAGCAATTAAAAACAAGGATAAGAAAAAATTTTTGTACACGCTGGAATTTTTTCCTGAAGAAGGCATGTATCATTTAGACGGACATCGCAATTGCCATATTTCGATGGAGCCACAAGAAACTAAACGACAAAAAAATGTTTGCCCTAAATGTAAACGGCCTCTGACAGTTGGAGTAATGCACCGAGTTGATGATTTAGCGAGCCGTGAAAAAATAAAAGAAAATAATTTTATTCCATACAAAAGCGTTGTGCCGTTAAAAGAAATTATTGCCGAGGTAGTTAATAAAAATAAGAAAACTAAAACTGTGGATAACTTGTATATGAATATTATTGAAAAAGGTGAAAACGAGTTTAATGTTTTGTTAAATATTCCTGAAAATAAGTTAAAAAAAATTGCCGGGGAAATAATTACACGGGGAATTATGAACGTGCGTAATAAAAAGGTAAATTTAACTGCTGGTTATGATGGGACTTATGGGCACGTGGCTACATTAAGCGACAAAGAAAGAAAAGAACTATTAAAAAAACCAGAGCAATCAAGTTGGCTTTAGTTGTTTTAGGATTGCGAATTTAATTATGATATAAAACAGTTAAATTTTCTCAAGCAAAAAACCCCGAAATTTCGGGGTTTTTTGTTTATTTTTTACGTCGTCGCTTAGCTGGCTTTCGTTTAGCTGGCTTTCGTTTAGCCGCTTTTCTCTTAGTAGTTTTTCGTTTAGCTGGCTTTCGTTTAGCCGCTTTTCTCTTAGTAGTTTTTCGTTTAGCTGGCTTTCGTTTAGCCGCTGTTTTACGTCGGGCAGTCTTTCTCTTTTTGGGAGCAGCTTTTTTAGCTGTTCGTCTTCGTTTGCGTGCTGGCATGGTGCAACACCTCCTTTCGTTAAAATGTGTTTAATGTACAATTAAATTTGCGTGTATATAATTATACATAAAAAATATTAAACAAACAATAGTTTGTTTTTATTTCTTGCACATAATTATCCACTCAAAGTTATGTTTAGTTTTAAAATAATCTAGTCTTTCTATTATTTTCTTGCTTAATTGTTTAAGAAAAATCTTTTGTAATTTTACATATAAATTTGGGTGATTAATAATTGAAATTATTTTTGTTATAGTCAAATGATTATATTCCAATTCTTGGTGTAAAGAATCGATAGTCCATAAAGCGTCAAAAAATCCTTGTGCTTCCGGCCTAAAGGCAACGGTAAATTTTTCAAAATAATAATTGCGTTGCATGTTTTTATTTAAAGCATCAAATATTAAAACACCTTCAGGCTTTAAAACGCGATTTATTTCAGCCAATAATTTATTTCTATCAGTTTGCCTAAAGTGTCGAATAAAGCGAAACGAAATCACGGCATCAAAGTGATTGTTTGGAAAGGGTAAATTAAAGGCATCAACTTTTTTTAACTTCCATTTTTTGTGATCTAAGCGGCGGCTGGCCTCAGCTAGCATCGCGCCGCTTATGTCAGCGGCAACGCCGCGATTGACGTGCTTTAAATCTTGAGTGATCCTTCCGGGCCCGCAGGCTAAATTTAAGACTAGATTCGGCTCTTGTTGTTTTAAAAAATTATTTATTGTTTTTATTTGGACATCATGTTCGGCTTGCCAAACGGGATCAGTAAAACGTTTTTTAATGTACTTTTTTGCGACGGCGGTTTTTTGGTATCTCTTTTTTAGATGTTTTTGTTCTTGGCTCATAATTTATTTTTAAAACAAGAAAAAGTAAAAAGTTTAAATAAAAATATATCTTAGATAAAGCATAACATTTTTATCATTTTATTACTTATTTAATGTCGGATATTTTGTCAAAAGTAAATTTAACGATGAGGTGTAATTTAACTTTTACTATTGACAAAATATGGTAAATATAGTAATGATTACGAGTTAAGTGACTATTTTTATGGTGTTAAAAAAGTTCAATAATTTGTATTACAAGCTTTGGAAAGAGCTTGAAAATGAAGGCCTTTTAACCAAGGATGAGTTTAAGGGTGTTTTGAAGCAAGCTCGCAATGAGCGAAAATATGTTACTCATTTACTTTTGGAAAATGTTAATTATCCGGATGATGTTTTGCTTAAAGTTTATGAACGTGTTTTTGAAGCCCCGAAGGTAAACCTGCATAAGCGTCAAATTTCCCCTCAAATTTTGAATTTGATACCCAAGGAGGTGGCAGAAATGTATTCAGTCGTTTTATTTAAAAAAGATCGTAATATAATTAATGTCGCTACTACTGCTCCTGAAAATCAACAAACAATCGACTTTATTAAAAAGAAAACTGGTTTGGAGCCGTTTGTTTTTGTGACTACGCCTAAAGATATTCAAATAGCCCTACGTCGTTACAAAAATAAATTGGCAGATGAATTTGAACAAATCATTAAATCCAGCATGAAGGAGGCGATGGACGTTGATGACACCGAAGAGAATATGGCTAATTTCGTGCCGGTAATAAAGATGGTAGATTCAATTTTAGATCGAGGTCTTTTAAATAAAGCATCTGACGTTCACATTGAACCGAATGGCAGAAAAGTGACAGTGAGATTTAGGGTTGATGGAATGTTGCAAAAAGTAGTTGAGTTGCCAAAGCAATTACATCCCGCTATTTTAGCTCGAATCAAGTTGATTGCCAAATTAAAAATTGATGAGCATAAAAAACCTCAAGACGGACGATTTAATTACAGATATGAGGATCGTGATGTGGCGATGCGGGTATCAGTGATGCCAACTATGTACGGCAGTAAAATAGTTTTAAGAATATTAGATACTACCGAAAAGGATTTTAGCTTGACAAAGCTGGGGTTGAATAAAAGGGATTATACATTTATTAAGAGTGAGGCTAATAAAACACAGGGCATGTTGTTAGTTACTGGACCTACTGGTTCTGGTAAAACGACAACCTTATACACTATTTTAAGATTATTGAACAAAGAAGATGTAAATATTTGCACCATTGAAGACCCAATTGAATATGGATTGGATGGCATTAACCAATCTCAAATTAATCCAAATGGCGGAGTGACTTTTGCTTCAGGATTAAGATCATTATTGCGGCAAGATCCTAATATTTTGATGGTTGGAGAAATTAGAGACCAAGAGACGGGTGAGATTTCAGTTAATTCAGCCATGACTGGCCATTTAGTTTTATCAACGCTGCATACCAATAGCGCTTTTTTAGCGCCCCAACGATTAATTGAAATGGGCGTTCAGCCTTACTTAGTGGCTTCTGTGGTTGATACTATTATTGGCCAACGCTTGGTTAGAAAAATCTGTAGCAGTTGTCGATCCTACGTTAGAACAGACAGTAAAGCCTTTGAAAGATATCAACGATATTTTGATTTACAAAAAATCTTTTTAAAGCTGCAAAAGCTTGGCTATATTAACGCCGATGAAAAATTTGAAAATATAAAGTTTGGAAAAGGGCGAGGCTGTAATAAGTGCAACAAGTCTGGCTACCGAGGGCGGATTGGAATATATGAGATGTTAAGAAATGATGACCACATACATAAGATGATTTTAGCTAATGCGTCGGCCGATGATATTAGAAGTTATGCTGTTGAACAAGGCGCTCTAACCATGCAAGAAGACGGTTTATTAAAGGTTTTTGAAGGCAAAACAACCCTGGATGAAGTAATTAGGGTGACCTACCAATAATTATGGCTCAATTTTCCTATACGGCTGTCGACCAAGCTAATTCGACTGTCCGCGGTCATATTCAGGCACGCAGCCCAAAGCGAGCCAGTGCTACCTTAGAACAGGAAGGATTTTTAGTAGTTAATCTTAAAAAGGAACGTAACGTTAAATTTGAAAAAATTAATCATAGCATTAACCGCGTAACCCGCTTAGACAAAATTTTTTTTACTCGCCACCTTTATACTTTGTTGGAATCCGGCATCGCTTTAGATGAAGCCGTAAAAATTACAGCTGAACAAACTGATAACTACAAATTTAAGGATATTTTATTAGACATACATAAAAATGTCCGCTCGGGCCAGACTTTGAATATTGCGCTACGCAACCACGAAAGGTATTTCTCTCCTTTTTTTATAAACTTAGTTATGGTGGGGGAGCAAAGCGGTAAATTAGATGAAGTATTATTGCATTTGTTGGAACAGCAAGAAAAAGATTATGAACTGATAACCAAAGTGCGGGGGGCGATGATTTATCCGTCGGTAATAATCGCAGCGGCTCTTGCTATTGTCGGATTAATGTTAACCTTTGTAGTACCAAAAATCGCTGAAATTTTAACTGACTATAGCGTGGAACTTCCATTGGCGACACGTTTTCTTATTGGGTTAAGTGAATTTTTAACAAATTATGGAATTGTGGCGGTGCCTTTGTTTTTGTTGCTTGCGTTTGGGTCTTTTAAGGTTTGGATATCAAAGCCACGCGGTAGAATGCAGTGGGATTTAGTTAAGCTGAAATTGCCAGTGTTGAAAAAAATTGTGACGGAATTTAACTTAGCGAGGATTAGTCGAGCTATGGGTTCGTTGCTTAAAAGTGGAGTATCAGTTGATCAGGCTATTTTGATGACCGCTTCAGTCACTTACAATACTCATTACAAACAATCCTTAGAGGCTTCGGTTGACCTGGTTCGCAAAGGCATTCCGCTGACAGAAATTTTATCCGGTTATCCAAAATTGTATCCACCTATTTTGATCCGCATGTTAGAGGTGGGAGAAAAAACTGGCAAGGTGGATAGAATGTACGAAAAGCTTGCTATTTTTTACGAGACGTCAGTCACTAACACCTTGAATAATTTATCAGTAGTCATTGAGCCGCTGCTTTTGCTATTTATTGGGGGAGTCGTAGGATTCATTGCGGTGGCAGTCTTGACCCCGATTTGGAAATTTGTGGAAACAATCTAATGAAATTATCAGATAAGCCTAAAGGTTTTACAGCTATTGAGTTACTTTTAGCCCTGGGTGTTTTGATAATTGTTTTTGTTATTGGCATCCCAGCTTTTCATTCTTTGAACAGCAGTTTAGCCTTAAAAGATGATGCTTATAAGTTAGTGAACAGTTTACGCATGACCCAAAATAAAGCTATTGTGGGAGAAGCTTTTTCAGATCACGGAATTTATTTACATAGTGATGATTTTGTAATTTTTTCGGTCGATGAAGATGAGACCTATACTTATGGCACAACTCATGATTTAACCGATGGAGTTTCTTTATCTAGCAGTGATGGCCCGGAAGTTAGGTTTGTTAGGAAAAACGGAACAGCCACAAATAATACTATTATTTTAACAGATGGTGGCGGCAACACTATGACTATCCAAGTTGACGCTAGTGGCAAAGTAAGTCTTTTATAAATGAAATTGCGTGACGAGGGCTTTGGTTTAATTGAGGTAATCATTGCGATTGCCTTGGTTGGTTTTATGGTGGTAGTGGTTGGCAGGGTGCTAAGTTCAAATTTGCGCTTGGCGCATACTAGCTTAAATAACACCAAGGCCGCCGCTTTCGCCCAGGAATCAATGGAGATTATGGTAGCCATGCAAAACGATTTTTTTGCTTGTGTTTGTGGGGTTGATGATTCTTGCGGTGATGGACAATGTACTCGCGATGGGCAGACTTGTGAGCCAGTAGGAGCTTACAATAGCTGTTGGACTACTTACCCTTTAAGTTATAGCGGCACTGAATATCATTTAGAGTTTAACGGCACGACTTGGGTATTGCAACAAAATTTAGCCGCGGTACCACAAGACAATCGTTTTAGCCGGGTGATAACAATAGAAAATGTGTGCCGCACCAAGCAGTTTGGTGAAATTGAAGATAGTGGGTGTGCTTATAGCGATGATAGCTCAAAAAATATAAGTGTGACAGTGACGTGGCAAGAGCGCGGCGCAACGCAAGCCTTTAGTATTTCAAATATTTTTACGGCGTGGCCGAATATAATATGATAGAGGATTTGCGCCCAAGGGAGGGGTTTACTTTAATTGAGATGTTAATTTATGTTGCTTTAATTGCAGCCAGTGCTGTTATTTTTACTTCTTTCGTAGTGGATGTAATAGATAATTCTGCGCGTATAATTACGGTTAAAGAGGTTCATCAAAATAGCCGTTTAATACTTGCGCGCTTGAGCCAAGAAATAAAAACCGCTAAAGATTTTTCAGGTACTTTTCCGGGCGAGTCAATTCAATTAACTCGAACCGATGATACCGTCATCACTTTAGCCTACGACAATTTAACTAATGCTGTAACTTTAGACGGAGCGCCGATTTCAAGCGATGAAGTACGTGTTACAGCCTTGACTTTTGATAACAACGTGAGCAATGTGATAGAAATTGATTTAACCGTTGAGCAAGGTAATCCGAACGCTAATGTTGAAAGAAACTATTTGATTGATTTATCAACTGCCGCAACCGTTAGGCGAGGTATATATTAAATATGTGGACTCAATTAACAAAAAACAAACAAGGCGTCATAGCAATATTAACACTTGCCGGGGTGTCGGCTTTTGCTTTGTCGGTAATGTTAACCTTGTCAATTTTGGCCATTGGAGAGTTACGCCTGTCTAATCAAGGAGGAGCTTTTGAAGAAACTTTTTATGCCGCTGAAGCCGGTTTAAACGATGCCTTGTGGCGCATAAATGGCTTTACCGCTGGTACTTATTATATTCCTTATGAAGATACTAATATCTTAGTCAACATTGGGATTGATCCTGATAATTCATTTCAAAGAATAGTTAGCTCACACGCCACCGCATCAACCGGAGAACAAAGAGAAGTCCAAGTTATTGCCAATACATCGTCTTTTGGGTCTGGCTTTGACTATGCCATTCAAGGCGGTGCTGGCGGGATAGTAATGGATAATAATAGTAAGATTTTTGGCGACGTGTATTCAAACGGAGATATTAGGGGCAGCAATAACAGTGAAATTGTTGGTAATGTTTGGAATTATTATGGTCCAAGCAACGAGAATAGAGTTAGCAATATCGGACATGCCCCTCAAGAGGGCATAGTCGGGGATGTCCACGCTTTTAACATTATTAACTCACACGTGCTAGGTGATGCCTATATAGACAGTACTCAAACCATTGATCCAGATACTGTAGTTGGAGGCAGTGTTTTGGTTGGAACTGACCCAGGGTTTAAAGATTTTCCTATCATTCAAACCGACATAGATACATGGCGTGATGAAATAACAGACGTGGTGCTGGGGAATTGCGACGATGAAGATTTAGATGGTGATTTTGATTGGTATTGTGTTCCAATTGGCGATACTTTAGGAGCCCAAAAAATTGGTCCGAGTGGCGACGGGAGCTCGGTTGGATTAAAAATGCCAGTGAACGGTGATTTAACATTGGCTGGGAATGTATATGTGTCTGGCGATATAGTATTAATTAATAATGGCACACTACGCATTCATGAATCTGTGCCGCCGGGAGCGGCATTAGTTTTTATAGCCGAAGGAATAATTAATGTTGAAAATAATCTTAACATTCAGTCGTCTTGTACAGACCCACTACCTCAATGTTACGATGAGATTGATAATGACGGCGATGGTTTGGAGGATTTCCCTGAAGACCCTGAGTGTCAAACTTCTTTTGATAACAGCGAAAGCGATCCTAATGGAAATTTAGAGTGTGATCCCAGTTTTGTTATTATGATTTCAACAAGCACTAGCGATGATCTTGATGAGCCGGCAGTGTACGCCAGCAATAACTCTACTTCTATTGTTTTTGCCGCCATATATGGCCGTTTAAAAGTAAAAAATAATGGTTTTTTAAACGCCGCAGCGGCGCTGACTTTGCATCTTGAGGAAAGAAGCGAGGTTACTTACAACCCACTACTGTCGGCATTTACTATTCCAAGCGGCGGCGGCGAGGCAGTCGGCACTTCATTAGGAACTTGGGTGGAGTTATAATGTAAAGTTGCCTTGACGTTGAGTATTGATTTTGGTATGATTAATGGACTATGCCACAGTCAGTTTCCAATAAAGTCCAAAGCCTAAGAACGAAATTAAATGTTACTCAAGAAGAACTAGCCTCAGCAGTTGGCGTGACGCGCCAAACTATTATTGCTTTGGAAAAAGGAAATTATATACCTTCAGTTTTGTTGGCGTTGAAACTTGCTAAATTTTTTAATAAGTCAGTTGAAGATCTATTTATTTATGAAAAATAAATACTTACCAGAGGTAATTTTGGGCGGAATTTTAATTCTTTTGCTCACACTTTTTCTTAATCCCTTTAAACTATATATGGCTGATATGTACTTAATGATGATAGCCGCTGGCCTGATTGTAGCTTTTGCTATTTTTGCTGGATTTATTTGGAAAGAAAAGGGGCGAGACGAGAGAGAAACATGGCACATTATGCTTTCTGGGAGAATGGCATTTTTAGCCGGCGCTTTAGTTTTGGTGGTAGCTATATTAGTGGAAAGTTTTAAGCATCAGGCTCCAGATCCGTGGCTGGTTGCGGCTTTGGGCGTGATGGTTTTAGCTAAAATAATAGGTCGAATTTATAATCAAATTAATAATTAACAAATATCTATGAACGACACACAAATGCAGCCAGAATCTATGCCTTCAAAATCGGGCAAAAAGACCGGGTTGATTGTAGTTATCGTTTTGATTTTGATAGCTATAGGTGCTGGGGCATATTATTACTCAAGTCAAAGCACGGCTCCAGAAGATGCCATGATGGAAGGCGATAAAATGGAGGGTGACGCCATGATGGAGGGAGAGCCGGTTATAAATTAGTTGCAGATTTTATTGTAAAATATTAAAAAGGGGTTTTAACCCCTTTTTAATATTTTGCTAAATTGTATTGAATATGTTTTTTTAGTTAAAACAATTAAGTTGTTAAATATATGGCAAGAGAACATACACCTGCTGAAGAAATGCAGGCTTTAGCTAACAAGGAAAGGCACGCTGAAGGCCGTAGAGATGCTGAGTTTTATGGGGTGTTTTTAGATTCTGTAGCTGATCAAGTTCGCGAACATTTTAAGCAGACGCAGGAGGAAAGTGCGGATTTAAAATTGCGTGATGTAGGCATAAATGAAGAGAGGTTTAAATTAATATTGCAAAGAGCACATGAAAAAGCTATTCAGGACACAAATCATCGCCCTAAAATATTAGCGAGTTAAAAATGACACTAGATGTTTATGATATGACGGTACAAGAGTTTATGGAAAGCCTGGAACAAGAAAAAGGCTCTTTAATAAAATAGGTTTTTCAAAAAAGAGGCTAGCTTGGCCTCTTTTTTGGTTGGGCTATTTTAACGAGCCCAAATAGCGGTGTAGTCAGTGTCTCCAGGTGCACTGGAATCACCAGGGGATCCAGCGCCATCGCCATTGGTGGCGTGTAGCGGAATCGGAACATGAGCCGCACCGCCATGAGGCGGAATGGTGTAGTTCCCGTCGCCTAATGCACCGGCTTGAGGATTATGTTCACCAACTGCTTCAGCAGTAATTACCGGGCAAACAAAGCCGTCGGTTTTTTCCGGTACTTGCGCAAAAACAAATGCGGGAAGGGCTAAAACGCTCAGGCTTGCAATAACTAATGCTTTTTTCATAACATTTGCAAGTTAATATTATTAGATATATGAGTACTCATTTCGACCTAACAGTATTATAATGTTTTAAAAATCAATGTCAAGTTAACTTTACATTAAATTGTGAGGTAAATTACTAAAAAATAAAAAACCCGCACACGGCGGGTTGCAATGGTGGTGAAATACTAACCTTTGCGCGAACCTTTTTCCAATCGCGAAGCGATTGACTTTCCGCCAGAGGCGGACAGGCGCACGCGCCGCGTGCGAGGTGGCTCGAAACTGAATCGTACGCTCGGATTGCGTGGTGATTCTCTCTGCGCGCCTCGGACTCGCTCCCGCTGGTCGCGCGCGGCAAACCCAAAAATTTTCCTTTCATTTTTTTGCCTGCCCCGTAGTGAGCTTTGCTCTACTACTGGGGTGCGGCTCCCCCCAGACCCCCCGCCGCAAGGCGGAAAGAGGAGAAGGAAATTTTTGGTTTGCTCAGCCGGTGTAAATTGCCACTTGCAAAATTATTGACATTGGTATACATTAGATATATACTTAACGATATTGTTAAGTATGATTAAAAGCGATGTCAAAAAGCTAGACAGTGCATTAACA
>PEZZ01000029.1 GCA_002773845.1 Candidatus Buchananbacteria bacterium CG10_big_fil_rev_8_21_14_0_10_42_9 | reverse complement strand
TTAAAGAATGTAAAAACTTCATCTAAATTTTTACACTCCTTTTCTTGGCGGTGCACTTTAAAACCTAATTGTCTAGCCAGGTCGTGCAATTCGTGATGATGGCTTTTAGCGGCGGCACCATCAACCACATCATAAGCAGCGAAGTCCAATTTACGCGAAGCGGCTAGTTTGGGGTCAAGCTGACGAATTGATCCAGCCGCTAAATTACGCGGATTAGCATAAAGTTGTTCTCCGGCAATCTCTCTCTGTTTGTTTATGCGATCAAATTCTTTTTTGCTTAAAAAAACTTCGCCGCGAATCTCGCATGTTAAATTTTGGCGCAAACGAAGTGGAATCGCATCAATGGTTTTTAAATTTTGAGTCACGTCCTCGCCAACCGTACCGTCGCCGCGAGTTGAACCACGCACAAAAAGTCCTTTTTCATATTCCAGTGAGACAGCAAACCCATCAATTTTTAGCTCGCAAAAATATGTAAATTTGTCTTTGACTAATTTGGAGATACGTTGTTGCCAATTTTCCATATCCCCCCGCGAAAAAGCGTCAAACATGGAGTACATTGGAATTTTATGAGGTACTTTAGAAAATTTATCTAACGGTTTACCGCCAACGCGCTGGGTAGGAGAGTCCGGCGAAATTAAATCCGGAAACTGTTGCTCTAAATCATCAAGTTCTTTTTTAAGTGAATCTAGCGCCGCATCAGAAATTTCTTGCGTATCTAAAACATGATAAAGATAGCGATGATGATTAATTTCCTCGCGCAGTTTTTCTATTCTTTTTTTAGCTTCGCTTTTTTGCATATAACTTAAGGATAAAGCTCATCCCAATGTTCTTGTTGCCATTGCCAATTACTAAAACTTATAATGCTTTGGCAATGCGGCCACGGATAACTGCCGTCATCCCAACAATCAATAAATGGCGGTAAAAGATTGATTCTTGAAGTGTGAAACATCACATCTTCTTGAGGTGTATCATATTTACCAAAGGTATAAATTATTTTTTGGCCGCCTGCGGAATCATAAGCATAGCAAAAACTCCCCCCGCCAATGTCCGGATCAGCATACCAATTTGTATCGCCGCAGTTTTCTGCTGCTGTAAATGTTCCAGTCCCTCCATTTAAAATATAATAATCAAGCAACAATTGCTCAACTCCGGAATCAACCACATAAGATGCTTGTATAGAATTTGAAACATTATCATAAAAACCGCCCACGCCGCCAACTACATCATAAGGGATAAATCGACCTTGTAATACAATATCGTTGATCGTCAGTGCCCACAGTAAAATAATGGTAACAATAAGCGAAACAAAAATAATTACATAGCCTTGCTCGGGCTGATGTGGCTTTGGCTTTTTTTGTTTTCTAAATAAACGATTAAATTTCATATAAGGCTTCTGTAAAAATTCCGTCATAGTTACGTGGCGCGACCGTGCTTTGAATAGTAATCGGTGCAATGTTAACATCGCGTGGCTTTGCGCTTAAAGTAAATCTAATCAGAGAATGATCATCCCCTAGATAGGATGAAACTTGCCAACGAAAATTAGTCACTTCTATATTGCTTGGCGTTAAATCCCAAGTCCCACCGTTTATGCAATCACTGCCGGCTAAGGGATTAGCTTCTTCGGTAGTGTTGATGCATTGACGGGTTCGTAATACTCCGTCTTCTACAAACACGGCGTGGGCCCTAAAGTCATTTTCGATTCGATCAATTAAAGTTGAATATTTTAACACCCATTCATTCCCCGAGTCAGTTGGGTGAGAAAATAAATTGTACCCAAAATCAGGCGGCCCTTCCTGTTTTTTAACTCGAACGGGATTTTTCATCTCCCTCACTAAATATTCAGTTGCTTGCTGTAGGGCATAAATAGTTTCACTTTCACCTTTTACTCTTTTGACAATGCCAATATAATAATTAAATCCGCCAAACACCAAAAGGGCAAAAAATGAAAAAACTGTGAGCGTTACAAGTAACTCAATGAAAGAAAAACCTTGGTTATTTTTGATTTTAAGAAGCATATTTTATTCTCCGGTAACAATTTTATACATCTCTTGGTCAGACAAAGCGCGCCTATAAATTTGAACCCAGGATAATCGTCCCCAATATGGCAATTCATTAACCTCAACACCACTTTTACCCAATACTCTGTCCTGAGGTCCAATGACATTGTGAACTGGGGCTATGGTGGCAGTTGAATCGCTGACAAATTGGCCGTTAATGTAAAAACGAACATTATTGCTTGGTAAATTAAGATCCCAAGTCACGCCAATTTGTGCAAAAATGGTTTGGGTGCCCCAGTCAGGAATTTGGGGGCCGCAATGAACTTCAAAATCATTACCATCACCTATCACAAACGATAGTCTGCGAGTATCGCACACATCCTTGCCGGGTACTCCAGAATCAAAGCCATAGCCAAAAGCGTAGGGATTGTCTTCAAAATCCGCCGTGCCCGCGCCAAAATCCGCTTCTGTTACCTCATGGCCTAAAAAGAAAGCCTCGTCATTGCGGGTATTAAAAATCCATAAACTAATACTCCCTTCGGTCGTTAAATCTAATAAATCATCGCCGGCGTCTTCATCAATTTTTTCTGGCAATAAAACATAATCACTATCCACTCCAGGGAAAGAAAGTGACCCGGAGCCGCCAACCCGGTAAGGCGCGCTCTCCCCGGGCATTAAAAAGTAAGCATTGGCAGAAGTAGTGTAATCAATATCGCGTAAATTTGGATCAGAATTATTTTCATCGCGGACCGGGTTGTAATCACACACACCGTCATCATCATCGCAAAAACCGTCATCAATGCCGTTCACGCAATCAGAATCGTTAGAGCAGGCATTACCATTATTAAATCCACCGGCACAGACAGAATTTAAATCGTCACAGTTATAATCATCACCACAAAATTCACCGTCCCGTTCTCCGCCATAGCAATACATCGGAAATTTACCTGAAGCGCTGTTATCATTACCCTCCCAGCCCTGGATAAAACCATCTGCCCCCCATTCAGTTATTTGATCATCAATTACCTGAACAGATTTATTGTGCGGAAAGCTATATCCCGTCATAAACATGTCCAGAGCCAAGCTCTCCTCTACCCAATTATATAAAGAGCTTGCCAAAGAAACTTCTTGCTTGCCGTTATTCCATGAGACCTTGCTGGTAACTAAAATATATTCGCTGGATAGGCCAATATTTTTACGATCAATTTCTAAGTGCCGCTCAAATGGCGTATTGGCAATATCTTTAGGACAGTGCTCATAATAACCGTCCGCACCTAAGCAAATTGCGCGCCAATTGTCATCGTCTGGATTAGGGTCACCTAAGCCATCGCGCCAACGGTCGCTACAGGTGACCGATAAAAAATTATCTAATAAGGATCTTTTCTCTCGATTCGGCGGAAAGCTATTGTAGTTGCCGTTCCATTGGATACAAACATCGTTACCAAATCCATTGCCTTGGCTGATTGGCACACAATTATAAGGCGTGCCGTATTCATCGCAGTCAGCTTGCTCGACGCAAGTAAAACCGTAAATGTCATCGCCACCGTCGCACATATTAAAGTACCTATCCCAATGGCGATTTCCAAAAAAGGCCACATCCCGTTGCATTTTAGCTAACTCTATCCCTTCAGCCGCAAGATAAGTTGCGATAATTTTTTCACGATTGCCGCGCTGGACCTTAATACTCTGGTTAATTAAGGCGATGGGGCCTAAAATGCCGATGGAAAAAATGACAATTGAAATTAAAAGTTCTATCAAAGTAAAACCGCGCTGTTCGTCTACGGCATATTTATTTATAACTAATAATTTTTTAAACCTTTTACTCACAGTTTTTCAACTTGGATATTCAAAATCCGATCAATAGTTAATTTGCGCCATTCACTCTTATACTCATAGTAAATATCAATTTGCTCTGGACCCGGATTAATAGTGTCGTCCGGATCAGAGGCTTCATAATCTAAATTAGCAAAGCCTAAAGGATACAAACTTCCCTGCTCTATGCCGGGCGGGTGAAAAGTTATTATAGTTTCATCATTTGGGCTGGAGCAAGGATTTGACGGCAAACCGAAAGCGTCAAGCGTGGCTGAGCTAAAATAGCTTTTAGAACACTGGGTTCCATCCCTATCACGATTAACAATTACCATTGGCTCCATATCGGTTGGTGGCTTAATATTTCTGCCACTAGCGCCGCGATAAAAAACCTCGTATTCATGAGCGTTTAAATCTAGCGTCGGGTGGCCAACGGTAATAATTAAATAATTTTCTAAATCATTTTGACCCTCTACATTTGGATACAGGCGCCAAGTTGCACATGGCGGATTTGCCCCGCCGCAACTTGGGCTAGAATCTGATATGGGGGCAGATAATGAAAACTGCGATGCCGTTTTTAAATTCTGAATATCACCTACCAATTGGGTGACCGCTTCATCAAACCTAACATTTTTTTTATTATAATCAACCGTTGTTAGCCCCACAAAAGTCAACAAAACAACAATGCTAATTACTACAATAAGCTCAAAGATTGTATACCCGTTCTGGCTCTTGAGGGCGGCTCTAAAATATAATTCTAAAAAACGCATTAAAAAATATTCAAATACCAATTAATTATCTGTTCTCCCCAAAGCAGGGCCACTATGGTCGCGGCTGCCAAAAACGTTCCGAACGGCAGTTTGCTTTGCATTGATTTTTTCTTAATTGCAATTAAGGTCAGGCCAAAAATTGAACCAGATAAATAAGCTAAAAATAAAGCGACCAGTAAACTTTTCCAACCCAACATAAACCCCGCCGCTAATCCCAGGCGGATATCACCGCCGCCGATCCAAACGCCCTTGGACACAATAAATTGAATTAAAAAAAATCCAGACCCAATTGCCCCGCCAAGCAGTAGGCTTTGCCAGGGATGACCTAAATACAAGTTAAATAACAGGGCAATCACCGCGGCAGGCAGGCTAACTTTATCCAATATCAAATACCAACGCAGATCATAAACGAAAATAACGACCAAAAAGCAAGCAAAAAGCAAAAAAGCTAACAGTTTTAAAGTTAATCCTAGTTGCCAAAGTCCGATAATAAAAATTAAACCCGTGACTAGCTCAACTAAAAAATATTGTTTTGAAATTGGCTGGCTGCAACTGCGACATTTACCCTGTAAAATAATAAAACTCAATAATGGTATATTATCGTACCATTTAATCGGCTGCTTACACTCGAGGCAGGCTGAGCGCGACCATAAAAAAGAGCGCCCTTGATGCATACGAATAATTACCACATTTAAAAAACTGCCCACAAAGGTGCCAAGCACAAACAGGATAAGTAATTGAAGTTCAAAATTTCTGAAAAAAGGCTCTAGATCAGGCATTAAGTTGCAATATTAACCGTTTAATTATACCATATTTTAACATATCCTAATCATCATGAAAGTATCCATTATTATTGTTACGTTTAACTCTTGGCCAGAAGTTCAAAATTGCCTAAAGTCAATTTTTGAGCATACTTCAAATTTAGAAATTGAAGTGGTGATGGTAGATAATGCTTCTAACGACCGCACTGCCGCTAAAGTCAAAACACAATTTCCTCAAATTAAGTTAATTGAAAATTTAAAAAATTTAGGTTTTGCCGCCGCTAATAATTTGGGAGTAAAAAATAGTTCTGGGGGCTTTTTACTTTTTTTAAACCCTGACGTTGAATTGTTTAAAGATGCATTAAATCAACTACTGCAAGCTAGCAAAAATGATACTTCTGCCGGAATCATTTCCGGTTTATTGATTGACCAAGGTGGTAAAATTCAAACCACTTACATCCGCAATTTTCCAACGCCGCTTAAAACAATTTTATTTGATACTAAACTAAAAGTTATTGCCGAGCTAATGCCCGGCCTTAAAAGATGGTATTACCCAAAAATTAATATGGGGTTAAAAAAACAAAAAGTCGACCAGCCGGCTGGAGCGTGCATGATGATTCGGCGCGAGACATTTAAAAAAATTGGCGGCTTTGACGAACAATTTTTCTTGTTTTTTGAAGACGTGGATTTGGCTTACCGCCTAAAGCAGGCGGGTTATAAAAACTATGTCTTGCCAAAAGTTAAGTTAAAACATTTGGGCGGCATGAGCATTGCCAAAGAGCGTAAAAGTAAAATTAGGTCTCAATTTTTAAAATCAGCCAAGCAATATTTTAAAAAGCAAAAGAAGCTGAGGAAATAAAAACAAGGGCCTAAACGACCCTTGTTTTAAACTTTATACTTATAGATTACGGACAAGCTCCGTTAGCAATGCCATCCTGAGTTGCACATATCAAGCTACCGCTTGATGCACCTAGGTTTCCAACTGTACCTTCAAGATAGGCTTCAATGTTGTAAGTTGTAGCGGTTAATTGCTCGTAAGCATAGTCACAAGTAGCTGTCGAAGCACCAGTACAAGCCGAGGCAGCACCTGTCTCGCTTGGATCGCGAGGTACGGAACCCATATATACCTCCCCAGCTGCCGTATCAGCAAATCCATTAGTTTCACTTAGGGTATCAGTACTGCCTGATATACCCAAAGGATCAGGCGTACCATCTACGGCTTCGGCCGGATATGCTTGCGTGTCATTAAATAGCAACTCCAAGGCAGTTTGAATTTGTTTCACGTCAGCCACCCGTTTGGCATCTCGCGCTTTTTCACGCGCTGAGTTTAAGGCAACAATTGCAATCGTTGACAATAATCCGATAATTGCAATTACCACAAGCAATTCAACTAAGGTAAAACCTTTTTTATTCGTGGTTAATTTTTTCATTTTGCCACCCCCTTTCGTTTAAAATTTTAGTCGCGCCCAAAGCGCAAAATTTATTAATTATTGTTTGTTATTATAATGCAATTCTACAAAACTTATCAACAGCAAATATATTATATCACTTTTTGATAAACTAACCAACTACCGCTAAATTATAAATTGGAATAATTATAGCCGCGACCATCGCCCCAACGGCTACCCCCATCGCAATAATAACTGCCGGTTCTATTAGGCTAACTAAATTACTTACTAAATTATCAACTTCGCGGCTATAAAAATCACCCACCCGCTCAAGTACGCTACTAACCTTACCGCTCTTTTCGCCAATACCTATCATTTGGGCCACCATATAAGGCATATTTTTATTAGTGCTCAAAACATTTGAAATTAAATTACCGTCTTCGACTTCACGTACTACCCGCAATAACAAATCATGATAAACGGTATTGCCCACAGTGTCAGCAGTAATTTGTAAACTTTTAGACAGTGGTACTCCCCCTTCTAGTAATGTGGATAAACATTGAGCCATCTTTGTTACTGCGACACCTTGAAATAATTGGCCAAAAATTGGCAAGCGTAGCAAACCCAAATCCCACCAATATTTAAATGCAGGGTATCGTAAAGCAAATCTAATGGCCACAATAATGGCCACAATAACAATAATTAAGACTATCCACCAATTGACAAAAAAATCAGAAAGGCCAATCAGCAATCTAGTTGCGATTGGCAATTCAACTCCGCTTTCAGTTAAAATGGCAGTCAGGCGAGGAATTGTAAAAACCATCATTAAAATTCCAACCGCGAAAAGGCTAGTCAAAACCAAAGCCGGATACATCATTGCCCCGCGGATTCGATTTTTCAAATCATAATTTTTCTCCTGGTAATCAGCTAAATACTTCAATACTTCATCCAATCCACCCGAGGTTTCGCCAGACCTGACCAAGTTGATATAAAAATCGCTAAAGACTTTAGGGTTGCTCGCGAGCGCGGCGGAAAGCTTTGACCCACCCTCAACTTCAGAGGCAACATCATCAATAACTTTTTTAAAAGTTTCGTCGCTAGTTTGCCGAACTAAAATTCTCAATGCTTGGACCAGCGGCAGGTTAGCCGAAGTCATAGTTGACAGTTGCCGCGAAAAAATCACTACCGACTTATCCGATACTTGATTTAAAAAACCAAAAACATTTTTTAGTTTAAAAGTTGATTCTTTTTTAAGTTTTAGAATAGTTAAAGCCTTATCAATTAAAATATCGCCAGCCACAAGTTCACTCGGGGCTTGAATCTTGCCGGAAACTCTTTGATTGTCTTTATTTAAAGCGATGTATGAAAAAATAGCCATACTAGTTTAGACTGGCATTAACTGATTTTATTTATCTGGCAATCAATGACCTAAAATTTTGTTTATCAAATGATTCTTTCTCAGCATCTTCAACTAAAACTTCCCCGGAACGCACTAAATCTACCAAGGCTTGATCTAAATCAACCATACCTTCATTTTTAGAAGTTTGAGCAATGTTTATTAAGTTTTTGTATTCCCCCTTCCGGATAGAAGTTTTAACCGCATCATTGTTAATTAAAAGCCCGGCGGCTAGTTTTTTGCCGCCGCCGCCAACTTGGGGCAGTAAACGTTGAACTAAAATCGCGCGTAGGCTATCTGAAAGCAATTTTTGGGCTCGTTCCTTTTCTTCAACTCTAAAATTACCAATTAAATATTCAACCGTTTGGAGAATACCGCTCGTGTTTAGAACCAAAAAAACTAAAACATTATTGTTGGCTACTTCTAAAATTGAAGGGATTAATTCAGGTTCATGGTTTTCGCCAACGGCGACCACGTTAACATCTTCACGCTGGCAATGCAGTAAGGCATCATGAAAACTATTAACATCAACCCCAACTTCACGCTGTTCAATAATACTTTTTTTATTTGTAAACAAATATTCTATCGGTTGTTCAATTGTGACAATATTATGATCGCGCTTTTGGTTGATATGCTCAATCATAGCGGCAACCGTAGTAGTTCTACCGGCGCCGTATGGTCCGGTTACCACAATTAAACCTTTATCATTAGCTAAAATTTTTTCAATGCCGATTGGCAAACCAAGGCGTTGTATGTCTGGCACCGAAATTGGTATATAGCGCAGTGACACAGACGGTTTGCCTCGCTGATAAATTATATTAACTCGAAAACGTAGATTTTGCGCAAACTCATAGGTAAAAATTAAATCTTTATTCTTGGCTAATTGCTCCTTTTGGCCTGAGGTTAAGACACTATCGATCATATCTAAAATAAACTGCTGTTTCACCGCCGGGTAATTTGCCATCTCAACCAAATCATTGCCAATGCGCATAACCGGGGGGCTGCCGGCGGACAAATGTAAATCCGAAGCTTGATTTTTAGCCGCGGTGGTCAAAATTTTATTTACTTCCAAACTGCCAGCTGTTGCCATAATTACTTTTTATCTAAAATGTTTTTTATCTTGGTAATTACTTCTGACGGCATAAAATGAGCCTTAATTAAGTAATCATCAGCGCCCAGATCAAAACCTTTTTTAACTTCATCTTTTTGCGATAAATTAGTCAACAAAATAACGGGTATATTTTTAGTTTTACTGTTTGATTTCAACTTACTTAAAACTTCAAACCCGTCCATTTTAGGCAAAATAATATCTAACAACACTAAATTAATTGTTTTTTCGCTAACCAATTTTAAAGCGCTTGCGCCATCTTTAGCTAGGGCCACTTCATAGCCCTCTAATTCCAATTTTGTAGCATAAAGCTCAGCCAAAAATTCGTCGTCTTCAACCAGGAGAATCAATTGAGATTTTGATTTTGCCATTTTTTTGTTCGTGCTTACTTATTATAGCTATAATTGAGAAATGCGTAAAACTTCATCAACTGTGGTGTCTCCGCGAAGCGCCTTAATCACACCATCTTGCATTAAAGATAAAAAATTTTGTTGCTTTAAATGCTCCCGCACATGAGGCCCGGGGTCTTCTTTATTAATATCTTCTTTAATTTGGTCGGTAACGACGACAATTTCGGCCACCGCAACTCTACCCTTATATCCAGTCCCGCCGCATTTATTACAACCATCCCCCTTCCAAAAAGTAAGTGGTTTGTCTATTTGAGCGTCAACTAGGTATTTAGGCGGCACCTGCCCGAGTACCTCAATCATCTGATTTTCGGTTTTGGCCGGAAGTTTGGCCTTGGTTTTACATTGAGTACAAATACGCCTGGCCAAACGCTGGGAAATAACTAAACGTAAGGTTGAGCCAAGTAAAAATGGCTCTACTTCCATATCAATTAACCTCGGAATAGCACCGACGGCGTCATTTGTATGCAAGGTGGAGAAAACCATGTGCCCGGTCAAGCTGGAATGAATTACCAGCTCAGCCGATTCGTTATCTCGAATTTCTCCAAGCATAATCACATTTGGATCTTGACGTAATATTGACCGCAAGCCGGAAGCGAAACTATAACCAATTTCAGGGCGAACTTGAGATTGGTTAACGCCTTCCATATAATATTCAATCGGATCTTCTAAGGTAATAATGTTGGTATCCTCATTATTGAGCTCTTGCAAAATAGTGTACAAGGTGGTAGTTTTGCCGGAACCAGTCGGGCCGGTAAGTAAAATTAATCCGTGTGGTTTTTTAATTTGATCTAAAATAATTTTTCGGAACTCGGCGTTAAATCCAAGCTCCTCTAAAGTCGGAACTTTTTTAGAGGCATCCAGGATGCGCAACACTACCTTTTCGCCCTCAGCTACCGGCAAAGTAGAGACACGAAAATCAACCATCTTATCATCAATGGCCAAACGAATTCGCCCGTCTTGCGGCTTTCTGGTCTCGTCAAGCTTGAGGTTGGCCAAAACTTTAATGCGTGACACTATCGCTGAATGAATGTACTTGGGTAAAACTAATGAAACACGCAGCAGCCCGTCAATGCGATAGCGCACCTTAGAGGCGTTAAAATCTGGTTCAATATGAATATCAGACGCGCGGCCTTCCTGTGCGTGTTTTAAAATAACTAACACCATTTTAGCCACCGGAGCAGATTTGATAACTTTTTCTAAATCTTCCTTGGTGTCAACCTTGACGTCGGGCACCCTCTCGGTAAAACGAGCCTGCTCACCAACGTTTTCCAAAACTTCTTTGGCCTCTTCTACCAAAGCGGAATACATGCGCGACACTCGATCAAAACTTTCTTGCGAAATCACGTAGTATTGAGGGTTTAAATTTTTTTCATTAGCCACAAACTCGACCGCCTCTACCGCTTTAAAATCTTGTGGGTCCAACATGCCTACTTTCAAGGTTGACTGGTCACGTTCAAAGGCGATAAATTTATAATTTTCAGCAATCTCTTGAGTGAATGTATTTAAAACTTCGTTGCTTATTTTTTTATCCCGCAAATCAGCATACGGAATGTTTAGTAGCTCGGCTTTAACTTGAGCCAGGGCTTCGCCATCAACCAACTTATTGGCCAGTAAATAATCCTCCAAGCTTTGCTGATTTTTTTGAGCAGCATTAATCACATGCTGCTGCTTGTCGCTTGGCAATAATTGTTGCTCGACTAATTTTGAAACTAACTGTTTTTGATCTACCGCCATATATTAAGGCTCAACTATTAATTCCGAAAAAGGCGCAAACGGCTCACGGCTTCCGGTTGGTATAAAATAATCAATTTCATAACCATAAGGCTGCAAATTTAAATAATCTTCATCCGTTAAAAAATCTTTTTTAACTTCCCCGTTAATCGGTGTAAAAAACTGAGCCGCTTCGTCAGGGCGTAAAAAAGTGCTGGTTATCGGACTTAGTCCCGGAAAGGTAAAGCCGTTATCATAATTTCTATAAATTAAATACCCTGAAATTACAAAATTGATAACAATAATCAAAGTTAAGATAACATTTTTTTTGCTCATGCGCTCGGGTAATAATAAGTTATCATATTTAAAGTTACGCTATCTTGGCCGGGGGTAAAAGTGATCTGCCTTAAGTCTAACAACCGCAAGCTTGACTCAACCGTCTGCAAAAGTTGCTTATAATTTTCATAGGCTAAGTCTCCCTGCATAGTGACAACAACTGACAATTCAACCACCTGCCTTGAGCCGCTGCCATTGGCCGCCAAACCTGCGCCATTAGCGGTAGTATTGGCTGAATCGTTGCCCAGTAATATCCCCAAGTCAACTATATTTGATTGGCTGGAACCCACGGCATTCCCAGCTTGAGCTTGAGAATTTATCGGCGTATCGACTGCCACGCTTTCAAGCGTTAAATTATTTTTTAAGGCAATATCTTCAAACATGACATAAAGTTCAGCAATTTTAGGTTCTTTTGGTAAAACCGAATCTAATCTTTGGTTTTGCTCGGCAGTGACCGAAGAAATGGCCTTGTTGAAACTTTTTAATTTAGCCAAATATGCCTGCTGTTCTATCAGATAAGCTTGACTTTCTTTCAAGCTAAAATCATTGGTCGTTCTGGTTTTTTGATAGGCTGGCTGCAAAAAAAGCATGTAACTTAAGCCCACGATAGCTACAAAAATTAAAAGTAAAATCCAATTGAAAAAATTATGAATAATTTCTTGGGGGCTATTCTTTTTACTTAAAAACTGTCCCATAAATTATTGGCTGGGCTTAAAAATACTTGGATTAACTTTTAAGTTAATAACAAAATTAACTAGTTCTTCCGCTTCAACAACTGATTCGGTAATTTCAGCATCGCCTAAAAATATCTCCCCCTGGCTACGCTTAACTTGATTTACTGTCACATTACTAAACATGTCCGGCTGCCTCTGAAAAGCAACTAGCTGTTCAGCCGCCGCCTTAAAGCCGCGGCCAATCGCTTCAATGGTCACGTTGCCTTGAGCATTCGCCGACATATTCGTATAAAATACGTCATGAGAGATAGAGTTTTCCAACAATTCAAAAAATGGCGACCAATAAATATGCTGGCGGAAGCGATCGTCAAAAACGTATAATCTGTTTTGCAACGCTTGGGCTTGAGACAAACCCACTTGCTCTTTATCAATTAACTCGTTCATCGACACAATTTCTTTTTCAACTGCTTGTAAGTCGCTGGCGACTTGAATTTGATACCATATAATCAGCGAGTAAGCCACACCAACCGTTATCAAAGATAAAATTACAACCAGCGCCAATAAAGAAAATTTATCTTTCCATTTAATATCGCTAGAATCAATTAAGCCTTTGGGGATTAAATTAATTCGCCCCTGAGACTTATTTTTTTTAGGCTTTTTGGGCTTGCTCGGCTTTAGCTTTTTCGGCGGTCGGGGTGGAGGCGGTATTTTTATATCGCCAGTCGATGCGGGGGCCGGAGGGCCATTTTTTTTATTGCCATTTCCCTTAGCCAAACCTTCAAAATCATATGGCACATCCTCTACGGCTGACAAAATATCAACCGGCGCTTTAGCTTGGCTGTTTGGTTTACCTTTGGGTTTAATTTTTTTATCAGAGCCCTCTTTTTTAGGGTCGGTTAAGTTAAGCGGACCTATTTGGTCTTTGACCTTGCCTTTAAATTTATCTTCTTGCCCGCGTAGATCGTCAGGCAGCAAATTGATATTATCTGCCATAGCAAATTTTATAGATTCAAAGTCTCATATTTATACAATATTCCTCATCGCCAATCCTACGGCCGGGGAAAACCTCGGCCCGATTTCATCTAGCACTGGTTTTAAATCTTGAGGATATATAACCCGTGACCACGGATCGCCGATATAGGCTTTCATATCCAGCTCTTTAGATAAATATTCCGGCAAGCCGGCTAAAAGCGATGAACCGCCAGTTAGAATAATTTTTTCAATATGTGATTTAGCGTTTTTGTTTTGATATAAATTTTTAGTGTACTTTATTTCATTCAAAACAGGGGTAAGCACTGACATTACGGTTTCCGGAACTGATTGGCTTTGCGCCCCTTCGGTTTCAAGACCAATATCATATTTAAACTGCTCAGAGCGCTGCAGGCTAATATTTAAACTATTGGCAATAGCCTTGGTGATAGTAAGCCCGCCTACATCAATACTGCGGGTCAAGTAAGGAATGCCGCCAGTGACTACCGTGATGCTGGTAGCCAGTGACCCCATATCAACTAGCATAATGGATGACTTGTCTCGCCCAACCAACGATCGGATCAAAGCAAACGTTTCAGTATCTAAACTGATTAACTGCAAGCCCGCGTGTTTAAAAATTTGCATATGCCGCTGAACTAAATTTTGGGATACGGCAGTCAGTAAAATTCTTTGCTGTTGAGATTGAGATTCTGATTTTATTTTTAAATGTTTACGCTCTTGAAAGTTTTGGGTATCGTTAGAATTTTTGCCTGGCTCAACATTTAACGTGGCGGCTAAGGCCGGCGATTCAGGCAAACTTTCATCTTCTAAAACCTGCCAATCTAAAATCATTTCTTCCGCCGGAAGCGGCACAACCTTTTTAGCCTCCCAGCGAATGGCCGAGGCAAGCTCCTTTTTGTTCATTTGAGGCAGGCTGATAATTGAGCTAAAAACTGAAAAAGCCGGCAGCGAAGAAATAACTTTGGTTGAGCTAACTTGAGCTTTTTTGCAAACCGCTTTAATCAACTCTGCCGTTTTTTCAATATTAACCTCCTTATCACCTTCAACTAAGGGGTCAGAATAGCCATAAGTTACAAGCTTGGGGCGTCCATTTTCATTTTTAAGCTCGCATATCTTTACACTTTTAGAATCAAAATCAACGCCCAGGTAGCTAACCGGTGAAGAAAAAAAGCCCATAGTTTTGTTTTTTATTTCATTAACTTTACTGCTTAGCAAAACCAATAAACAATGTTTGCCGCCAAAGCCACAAATTTACTAAATTATAACATATTTATAACATCAAAACTAACTTAGTTAGAACTAAAATATGTTAATAAGTCAACTTTCATCACGTCTCTATTCCTTTACATTTTGACGCAATGGCATCAAGCTAGTTTAGGCAATATTCTATTTAAGTTGCTTTAAAGCTGCTTTGACAAAAAGCCCATTTCTTTCTATAATTTAACTTAATAATAAAATAATAATTCTTCTCAAACACTATGGACATAACACTTGTAATCATCGCTATCGTTATAGTCATTGCTCTTTGGCTAATCGCGTTATTTAACGGTTTAATCAAGCTTAAAAACCGCACCCAAGAAGCTGCTTCTGATATTGACGTGCAACTAAAGCGGCGGCATGACTTAATTCCTAACCTGGTTGAAGCTGTTAAAGGATATGCCAAGCACGAAAAGGAAACTCTGACCAAGGTAATCGAGGCGAGGAATATGGCGATGAAGGCACAAGGTATGGGCGACAAAGCCAATGCTGAAAATATGCTCTCCGAAACACTAAAGTCAATCTTTGCCCTATCGGAGAGTTATCCAGATTTAAAAGCGTCCCAAAATTTCTTGCAACTCCAAGACGAATTATCCGACACTGAAAATAAAATCCAAGCCGCCAGACGATTTTATAACGGCAACGTCCGAGACTTTAACACAAAAATTCAAGTTTTCCCGAACAACTTAATCGCAAATTCTTTGGGATTTAATAAATTTGAATTTTTTGAAGCTAAGGCCGGGGAAAAAGAGAACGTATCAGTAAAATTTTGATCTCTACAATTTAAAGCTTGGCTTATAAGTGTTTAATTTTTGATTTTGTGTATTCGCAAATTGACAGCAATAAACGTAAATCTTGGATTCTCATTGCCTTATTTATTGTATTCATAGTTGGTTTGGGCTGGTTTTTCGGAGAGGTTATGGATTATGGCAATGAGATAATTGTGTTAGCCTTAGCAATATCTTTAATCATGTCTTTTTTTAGCTACTTCTCTGGCGACAAGGTAGCCTTAGCAACTTCCGGGGCAAAAGGGCCAATTAATAAAAATGATAATGCTTACGTTTACCGGATGGTCGAAAACCTATGCATTACCACAGGAGTACCGATGCCAAAAATTTATATTATTTCAGATCCAGCGATAAACGCTTTTGCCACCGGCCGCGACCCAGAACATGCAAGTGTTGCAGTTACTACCGGAGCAATTGATAAATTAGAAAACGAAGAGCTGGAGGGAGTATTAGCCCACGAACTTTCACACGTTAAAAATTATGATATTCGGCTAATGATGATAGTAATTGTATTAATTGGCATAGTCGTGCTTTTCTCTGACATTATGTTAAGAAGTTTCTTTTGGGGCGGCGGGAAAAAAAGCCGATCAAATCAAGGCGGCGCTATTTTATTGCTAGTCGGTTTAGTGCTAGCAATTTTAAGTCCGATTATTGGAAAGCTAATTCAATTGGCGATATCTAGGAAAAGAGAATATCTAGCTGATGCCTCGGGCGCGTTGATCACCCGCTATCCGCAAGGCTTAGCCAGCGCTTTAAAAAAAATCGGTCAAGAAAAAAGTAAGATGCGGCGCGCCAACCACGCTACCGCTCACCTATATTTCGCTAATCCCTTTGGTGGGGCGCAAAAATTCTTTGATCGCGCCTTTGCCACTCACCCGCCGCTTGATGAACGTATAAAAATTTTAGAAAACATGGCCTAACATGATTCCACAAGTAATAAAAAAATTCTCAACTAATTCCCGGCAAGTGCTAAAACGATCTTGGGTTTTAGCCCAGCATCTTAAGCATCAGGAAATTCTGCCAGAGCATTTGCTTTACTCTTTAAGCTTACAAAAGGGCAGTTTAGCGAGTGAAATTTTATTTCGGCAAAATCTATCGGCTGATAGAATCAAAGCGCTATTGTTTAAACATGAACCGACCGGTAAAAAACCAGGCGATCGTCCAACGCTTGGCAAAAATACAAAAAAAATAGTTGAGCGCGCTGTCCTTAAATCCTCAAACTTAAAACACTCTTATGTCGGCACCGAACATTTACTCGCCGCTTTAATTGATAGCGACGACATTAGACTTAAACAATTTTTGAAGAAACACTCCACTAGTGTTTATGAGTTGCATGAGCAAGTTAATACAATTTTAAACAGCACTTCAAAATTTCCAGATTTCGCCCGATCGCTAAATAATTGGCAACAGCCAACTGAAGACAGCCTGGGTGATAAGCGCTTAAAAAGCAGCCAATCCATTTTGGATTTGTACGCAGTGGATTTAACAGACCCGGTCATCCAAAAAGACATCGACCCGGTAATTTCCCGCGAAGAAGAAATTGAACGTTTAATTCAGATTTTAAGCCGCCGCACGAAAAATAACCCCATTTTATTGGGTGATCCCGGAATTGGTAAAACTGCTATTGTTGAAGGTTTAGCCAAAAAAATTGTTAACCAAGAGGTGCCCGAGGCGCTAGAGAATAAAAAAATATTTGCTTTGGATTTAACGGCTTTGGTTGCCGGTACTAGCTTTCGCGGTGACTTTGAGGGGCGCATGCAACAATTAATATATGAGTTGAAAGAAAATCCAAATTTAATCGTTTTTATTGATGAAATTCATACCATTGTGGGAACCGGTTCAGCTTCTGGCTCTATGGACGCGGCTAATATTTTAAAACCAGCGCTTGCCAAGGGACACTTACGTTGCATTGGAGCAACCACGCTACAAGACTTTAAAAAATATATTGAAACTGATCCCGCCCTAGAACGGAGGTTCCAGCCGGTAATGGTGGCACCGCCGGACCATAAAAAAGCAGTTACGATTTTAAACGGGATTAAACATAATTATCAAATTTTTCATAATGTTGAAATTACCGAACAAGCTATCACCGCCGCGGTGAAACTGTCAGAACGCTATATCCAAGACAAATCTTTGCCTGATAAAGCGATTGATTTAATTGATGAGGCGGCAGCCCGAGTCAAGGTGAGTAAAAGCAATACTGGTTCAGCCAAAAAAGTAAGGGAACTACAAAAAGAATTAGAAAAAATCCAAAACCAAAAACGCAAGGCGGTATTGAGCGAAAATTACAATGAAGCTCATATAGCTAAAAAAGAAGAGGCGGAATTAAAAAATCAAATTAGCGCTTTGAAAAACAAACAAAAAACTTCGACTGACTACATTGGCACCATTGAAGCTAATGATATTGCGGAGGTAGTTGCTCGCATCACTAAAATACCCCTACATAAAATTTTAGCCGAAGAAAGAAAGCAAATCTTGAACTTAGATAAAATTTTAGCTAAAAAAGTTATCGGCCAAGAGCACGCGATTAAAACTGTGTCTGAATTAATCAAACGATCCCGCGCTGGAGTGACTAACCAAAACCGCCCCATTGGTTCATTCTTATTCTTAGGCCCGACTGGAGTTGGCAAAACATTTTTAGCTAAAGCCTTAGCCGAACAAGTTTTTGGTAGCCCTGACAACTTAATTAGAATTGACATGTCAGAATTTTCTCAAGAATTTAATATTTCTAAATTGATTGGCTCTCCGGCGGGATATGTCGGCTACAAAGACAGCACCAAGCTAACAGATTTGGTCAAACAAAAGCCGTACTCTTTAGTACTTTTTGATGAAATTGAAAAGGCGCATCGTGAAATCTTTAATTTACTGCTACAAATTTTAGAAGACGGACAATTAACCGACGCCACCGGACGCGCCATTAATTTTAAAAATACTATTATTATAATGACTTCTAATTTAGGTTCGGATAAAATTACGTCTGGCAGTATCGGCTTTGACCGGGAAAATTTCCAAGAGGCCAAAATGATAGAACATGAGATTGCCCAACGAACCAAAGATTTTTTCTCACCTGAATTTCTAAATCGGGTGGATAAGCAAGTTATCTTCTATCCCCTATCCAAAAATGCTTTGCAAAAGATAGTTGCAATTCAACTAAGCGAGCTAAAAAACAGATTGGAAGAACACCGCGTTGACTTAAATTGGGATAAAAAAGCAATTCAGCACATAGCCCAAAAGTGCCAATCCATCCGGCATGGCGCGCGCGAAGTCAGGCGTTATATCACTCATGAGATAGAATCAGAAATCGCCGAAAAAATGCTCCAACAAAAAAATTTGGATAAAATCCCCTTAACCGCCGAGGAAAATAAGATAAAAATAAAATAAATATGCCTAATTTAAATTGGCGACTAATTGGATTAATTTCAGCCTTTTTGGGGGCAGTAGTAATTATTGGATATGTACTTTGGTTATTTTTTTTCCGGCCAGTTATTGCGCCCGCGCCAATAACTAATGTAAATGAAACACCGGCTTTGACTAATGGCGGCTTACCGGTGGCCGGACCAGGCGGGCAAATTCCAATCATTGATGATTTAGAGGGTGGTCTGCCAAGTCAAATTTTAGCTAACTTAGGTGTCAATGTTAATGCCCCGGTAGAAATTCCCACAACTCCAACTGAAGTAGCCGCTGGTGGCGTGACTCAAACCACCGCCTTAACTGCCAATACCGCATTAAGCCCTGCTTTATCAAGTAATGGACTGGACGTAAACTTTTATGATCCCAACAATCAAAAATTTTTCAAAGTTAATTCTGATGGAATTTTGCAAGAGTTATCTGACCAGCAATTTAGCAACGTTCAAAAGGTTAGCTGGGCGCCAAGTGGCAACCGGGCAATTTTAGAATTTCCCGACAATAGTAAAGTTCTTTATGATTTTTCTAGCAATAAACAAATTACCTTGCCAAGTCATTGGGAAGAATTTTCTTTCGCCGCCAATTCTGGGGGATTCGCCTTTAAAAATAACGCTTTAGATCCTGAAGACCGATGGCTTGCGGTTTCTAACCTTGACGGAACTCAAACCCGCTTAATTCAAGCGCTGGGAAATAATGGAAATATTGTTGATGTTAATTGGTCACCCAATAACCAGATGATCGGAACCTATACCAAGCCGTTAGATGGCCAACGCCAAAATTTATTTTTCTTGGGCTTTAACGGAGAAAATTTCAAAAAAACAATTATCCACGGATACAATTTTAAAGGTCAATGGTCACCAACTGGTAAACAAATCTTATACAGCGTTTCTAATGCCGCCTCTTTGTACCAACCAAGCTTATGGATAGTTGATGCCGTGGGTGACAACATTGGTTCCAACCGCACTAATTTAGGCTTGTCCACCACTGCTGATAAATGTCATTTTGCATCCAACACGGATTTATATTGCGCGGTGGCGACGGAACAGCAAATTGGTTCTGGCATTGAAGGTAATGAACCGGAAATTGGTTCAGATGTTATTGTAAAAGTTAATTTAAACTCTGGGTCAAAATCACTGGTGGCTATTCCCAACGGGGCTTTTAATATTTCCAATATTGTGACATCTGATGATGATAGATATCTTTATTTTACTGAATCCACTACCGGCCAACTTTATAACATTAAACTTCGTTAAATGAAAAAGCTTGTAATTACTTTATCAATTTTTGCTTTATTAGCAGTCGCCATGCCAGTTTTTGCGTATCAACTGCAAGTCAACATACCCGGACAAACAGTTAGCGGGGAAGGTATTGTTTTATTGCGTAACTATATAATTGCCATTTATCAATTTGCTATTGGAACTATAGGAATATTGGCAATAATAGTGATTATGATTGCTGGACTGATGTGGCTTATGGCCGGAGGAAGCCAAGATAGAGTAAAAGTCGCCAAAGAATACATTGCCGCCGCTCTTACAGGGTTAGTTATAGCTTTAACCTCTTTTGTTATTTTATACGCTGTCAACCCTGAACTCACTAGCCTTGAAGGCCCTGACTTGGGAAAGTTAAAGCCTGATATTCAATCCGATGAGCCAATAAATAATACTATTGAAACTGGAATTACTCGGGAACAATGCAAACAACGATGTGGAGATGGAAATGAAATTTGGCATTTCAATACAAAAACGCAAACCGGCACCTGCTCTTGTAAGAGCCAGGAAGCACCTCGGGGATGTTTTGATAACATAAATCTTTGCGAACCAGGCATAGAGTCGTGCTGCCCAGCAGCAGCGCCGGATCAAAATATTGGCCAGTGTGTACCAAACCCCCCTGGTTGTTAAATTACTCAAAATGAATAGCTGAGGTTAATGACTGTAGTTTTTGAGCAAGTTTAGAGTGATTTTTTAAATTTGGATCATTGCTTAATACTCTATCAGCATGTTTTTTAGCTAACTCAATTAGTTCCACGTCGTAAAAACTGGCTAAATTTAACTGCTCAAAATAGCCAGATTGGCGAATGCCATATACTTGGCCAGCGCCGCGAAACTCCAAATCCTTTTCCGCAATTACAAATCCATCGTTAGAATTTGTCATAACTTTTAACCGCTCAATTACTTTGGGCGATTTTTGATCCGTAAATAAGAAGCAAAATGATTGGTGGTGAGACCTTCCGACCCGCCCGCGAAATTGATGCAATTGCGCTAAACCAAAACGTTCAGCCCCCTCAATCATCATGACAGTAGCGTTTGGCACATCAACCCCAACTTCAACTACTGAAGTTGACACAATAATAGCTAACTTGCCGTCAGAAAATTCCTGCATCACTTTATCCTTCTCTTTAGCCGGCAATTTACCGTGCAATAATCCAATTTTTAAAGTCGGGAATACTTCTTGATTCAACTTTTCGTATTCTTCGGTTACGGCCTTTACGCCTAATTTATCGGATGGATCAATGAGCGGACAGATTACAAATGCCTGCCGTCCGGCTTTAATATTTTTTAAAATAAACTCATAGGCTTTGCCTCTGTTTTCTTCAGTCACTAATTTCGTCACGATCGGTTTTCTATCTTTAGGCATTTGCTTGATGACAGAAATATCTAAATCACCGTACAAAGTTAAATAAAGTGAACGTGGAATTGGGGTAGCCGTCATGGATAAAAAATGAGGCAACTCGTTATCTTGGCTTTTTTCTTTTAGTATTTTTCGCTGGGCCACACCAAAGCGATGTTGCTCGTCAATTACAACTAATCCTATTTTAGGCAAAAAAACATCATCTTGGATTAAGGCATGTGTGCCAATGACTAAATCAACCTCTCCTTTTTTAATCAAAGATAATAACTTAGCTTTAGTTACTTGAATTGCTCCAGTAATTTCTGAAGCATAAGCTTTTTGAGATCTAGAAAGTAATCCAATGCGTAATTTTGTGCCAAAAATTTTCTGCAGGGTTAAAAAATGTTGCTTTGCTAAAACTTCGGTTGGAGCCATTAGCACCACTTGATAGCCATTTAATACACAATTAAAAGCAACCATTGCCGCTACCACGGTTTTACCAGCACCAACATCCCCTTGCAATAAACGGTTCATCGGTTTGGGTAAAGACATGTCTTGAATTATTTGCCAACTCACTTTTCGCTGATCATCGGTTAAATCAAAAGGCAATGACCCTACAAACTCTTTTATCCGATTTTCTTTAAATTCAATCGGCGTGCGGGAAGCGGCTTGCATTTGATTTTTGGTTTGCAAAACCTGCAATTGCAGCAAAAACAATTCATTAAATTTAAGCCTTTTCAAAGCTTGTTTTTGATCTGTTAAGTTCTTTGGGAAATGAATCGCAGCGATAGCCTCATCTAATCTCATAAACTTTTGATCAGAAATGATTGCAGGCGGCAACCATTCATCAACTTTTTCAGCCAAAGGCAAAACATAACTAACCAAAAAACGAATTTGCTTTTGGGTTAAATTGCTTGTAACTGGATATATTGGAACTAAGCGGGCGGTGTGGGTGGTAATTTCTTTTTTGACATTTTCATAAGTTGGATTAGCTAAATATACACCGGCTTTATCCAGCGCTACTTTACCCGATAAATAAACTTCATCCCCAATATGCAAAACTTTACTTATATACTTTTGATTAAACCAAATAACTTTGATTGAGCCGCTTTCATCGCTTACCAAACTTTCCGTAATAAAAGTTTTTTTACGGAAACTGCGACGGCTATCCAATAATTCAATTTTAATTTTTACCGTGGCTTGCTCACCGGGAGTTAAGTTTTTTACCAAAAAAACTTTGGAATAATCATCGTAGCGAAAAGGGAAATAATAAAGCAAATCTTCAGCCGTACTAATACCTAAATGTTTTAAACGCCGGGCAGTTACCTGCCCAACCGAGGTTAATTTTTCAACGGAGGTATTAAAATCAACGGCCATAATTATCTTTTATATAAAAATATATTATGGCCATTTTTTATGGGCTGCCAATTAGGAAAGGTGAAATAGTATGAAATCACGTGCGCGCCAGGCTTTAATTCATGGCGCAATTTTTTTTCTAAATTTAACATCATGTAGCCAATGCCAAAAACGGTAATTAAATCGTAATTAGCTAAACTTACGGACCAAAAATTCTGGTTCAAAATTTTAGCCTGGCTTCCGTCTTTAACTTTTTGCCTTGAACGATAAACTAGCCATGGATTAATTTCATAGCCGGTTGTTTGAATGCCTCTCTTAGCTAACGCCAAAACTATGCGTCCATCGCCAGATCCAAGATCTGCCGCTTTATTTATAGCTGTCTGACCTTGAAGAGCTTTCACTTCTGAAATAATCAGACTTAATGTTTTTTTGTTGGTACTGGCAAAATAAGCGCCGCGAAAGACAATCAAAAAGAAAATTAACACAAATAATGCCACCGGCAAGGTGACAAATAAAGTAATGAGAAAAAAGAACAAAAGTTCGTTCATAATAAAATTATAGCGTCACGAGCAGGCCCCAAGCACCAAATGCGACTAAGTCGCATGGTACGGGGTAAAATTCAAACTTACTTATCATGTGTCCCCACGAGGAGTCGAACCTCGATCTCAGCCTCCGCAAGGCTACATTCTATCCATTAAACTATGGGGACAAATACAAATATAACTCTACGTCCAGCTCAGCTGCCTGCCCGCCGGAATGAATATGGAGACGGGAGCTAGGAGGACGTGTTTATAGTTTTAGCAAACGAGTTAATTGATCAGATAACGGTTCGTTTTCCCGCTCAAAATCTTCAGTTAAGTACTTAAGCAAAATGCGACGAATCGCGACCGGATTTTGATCAACTAAATCAACACTAATCCGCGGCTGCCAGATGCTTTTGGGCTCAAAGTACAAAGCTTTAACATCCGGCGGTTGGTAAATAATATAGAATTTATCTAATTCGTTCCACGGGAAAAAGTGTTGGGCTATTATAATGCCATCTTCGTTAATTGTAAAGTCAACCATTTGAATATTACGCTGATGCATGTATGACAACAATACGGCTAAAATCACAATTAGCGCAAAAAGCAAATTGGATGTGGCGATACCGTAAATGATTAAAAATAAAGCCAAAATTCCGGCCGCCACAAACCAGACAGCCCCTCGGTTGTGGCTGATATATTCAGGAAATGACCAGTTGGCTAAAACTTCACCATGGTCAACTTCAGGATGCGGTTGATTAATTCTTTCTGGCATATACTATTTATTCAAAGCCCAAACCGCGCTAAGGGCGGTATCCAGTATGATTAATTGCATTAAATAATAACGGGTCATGTCAATTTTTAGCCACAGCCGCGGCATAAACACTTTTGGCGCCGGCTTGCCTTAACGCCTTGGCCAAAGCTTGGAAAGTGGCTCCCGTAGTAACTAAATCATCAACTATTAAAATCGATTTGCCGCTGATTTTTTGAGGAGCAATCACTTCAAACGCTTTATCAATATTGCTAAACCGTTTATTGGCTAATAATCTAGCTTGTGGGTTAGTGTGGCGGATGCGAACTACTGCGTCGCTAATAATTGGGACATTTTGAATTTGTCCAATTTGTTTGGCAATAATTTCGGCTTGATTGAATGCTCTGAGACGATAACGTTTAGGATGTAATGGTACAGGAATGATTAAATCGTAGTTATCGGATAGCACATTACGGTCTTGAAGCTGTGACATGTACATTGCTAAACGTTGGCCCAATTTAACTGACAATTCCTTTATATAGTCGTATTTGGAAATCTTAATGGTCTCTGCAATGAGTGGATGTTTATAATAGTAGGCATATACTAATGAATCAATTAAGCCGGAGGGGCAATTTGGGCATTGCCCGGGTAAAGAAATCTCTGAGTGGCAAATACTGCAGATAAAGTGTGAGTTAAAACTAACCAGATCAAAACATTCATCGCAAGCGTAAGCCCCGCCCCTGCCGCAACTGATACAAGATTTTGGAAAAACCAAATCTAGTACCGGGACTAATAACTTTTTGGCAAGTTCATGTTGCATATTATTGCCAAGTCGCTTGATTAACTAACCAACCATCCCCTATTTTAACCATATCTAAAAGTAAATTTTGATACTTTAACTGATAATTCACCGTACTCTCCCGAGCGTCTTTACGCTGAACTGAAGCCATGACTTGGGCATTAGCGTCTGAGAGTGAAATAATTTTAGCTGAAACTACTTTGGTAGTAACGCCTTGATAAACTTCTGTATTTTGCCCTAGCGCGGACTGATTAATTAAAGCTTGCGTTTGACGCACAAAATCTTCGGTCATTAAAGCTTGCACGTCTTTTAAGTTCTCAAAATCTGACTGGTTAGAATAACTGCCATAACGTTCCGCAAAAGTTCTAGCCACAGCCAGTAATGCCGAACCAGTTTCAACTTGTTCGGGTTGGACCACCGCGCCGCTGCCAAGCTCTACCCCAAAATCATTATTTGGGGTTAAGCGTTGGAAGGTTTGCGATTGTTCAGATTGATTAGTGTTAACCGCCGGACCATCATCGCTGCGGGTTAAAAAAATAATTGCAATTACTAAAATTACTATAACTACAAGAATTGCGATGATGATTTTATTTCGTCTGGAAATTTCCATATGTTTATTAGTTATCTTCTAATTCCTTAGCAAATTCTTTTTTGGATTCGGCAATCTCTAAAATTTGGCGCGGGTCAGAAGTAATTAATTGGTCTTCAGTATAGGAAGCGACTACCTTAATCGCCACGTGTTTTTGTCCAGCAAAAAATATTCCTTCGCCAACGCCAGATTCAAGCAATAAATACTTTTCACCTTCAGTTAGGTTAAAGGTCTTTTGAATTAAATCAATTGACGAAGAGGATTGTTTCATCAATAGTTGTAAGGCGGAATTAGTCACAATTGCTTGGCCGTAAGGTGAAAGCAAAAAGTCGTTGACGTCTTGAGTGATTGTAGTTACACCGAGATAGTATTTTCTGGCGCGTTTTACCAAGGCGTAGATAAATTTCGCGGAATCTTCGTTTTGCATAAGCCACCAACCTTCGTCAACGACCAGTAATCGGCGTTTTAATTCAGAACGGACAATATTCCAAATATAATTAATGATTGAATAAATGGCGATTGGTCTTAGTTCGTCCTCCAAATCTCGTACTGAAAAAACAATTAGCTGGTTATCCATATTCACGGTTGTCGGACTGTTAAACAATCCAGCAAATGTGCCTTCCGTATACTTTTTCAAACGCACGGCCAAATCTGAAGTGCCTTCCATGCCTTCTAAAACTTCTTGGAAATCTTGCATAATTGGTGGCTCAACTTTGGATAGATCGGCATCCGGTGTAATATCTTTTTTGGCAAAAGTTTCAATTAAGGCCCGGTCAATAATTGAGTCTTCTTGGTGTGTTAATTTGCCAAGCATTAAACGCAATAAACCTTTAATGGTAATAACCGAACCGCGAATAACATCTTCGGTTGACATCTCACCTACTGGCTTAGGTAAATCAAACGGATTAATTTTAGCCTCAGAGCTAAGCGAGATGTTAATATAGGTGCCGCCAACCGCATCACACAAATGTTTATATTCACGTTCCGGATCAATCACAATAACATCAGTGCCAAGCATCATGCTGCGCAACACTTCTAATTTAATAGCGTAGCTTTTGCCGGCACCGGAAGTGGCGAAAACAACAAAGTTTGCGTTTTGCAAGGAAAATCGGTCAAACAAAATTAAGCTATTATTATGCCGATTAATGCCATACAAGATACCCTCATCTGAAGTAAGTTCAGAAGATACGAACGGAAAAGAAGCCGCGATCGGCGAAGAGTTCATGTTAAAAGAAATCAATAACTCATCATTGCCCATTGGAATAGTTGAGTTAAACCCTTGTTCGGCTTGGTACAAAACTTTTTTAGAAAAAACCAACCGTGAACCAAACATCGCCTCCACGTCGTCAGAAATTTGGTCAAGTTTTTCTTGGCTATCAGAATACAACGTCACATACAAACCAAACTGAAAAAAATGCTCGGTGCCTTGAGTTAAATCATCTCGTAAAGCTTCAATATCGCGCAAAGCGGCTTCACGAATCGGGTCACGCGGCATACCGCGTTCACGGTCAGCGGTTAACTGCGCTTCTAAAGCTCCAACCTTGTTTCTTAGTTGTTTTAAAATAATGTCAGAACGCACCGGATAAAAGTACATTGAAATATCAAGCGGCACGTTTAAATTTATAATTGGCGCAAACCAACCAACGGCAATGTAACGCGGGTAAGCGACTATAAATAACGTCCGCACAAATTTTGTGCCTAACTTCAAATAAGTTGGCTTAATTTCAAAAGCCGCCGGAGAAATAATGTCTTTAATCGAAACTGTGCCCTCCCGGTAAATACGCTCTTCTTCCAGCGTAATTTTAGCGGCCTCAATTTCTTGCTTTTCTCTTTCTCGGCGCTCGGCTAAAGTCAACTTCTCAGCTTCTGAGCGTTGTTGCTCCCTTTCTTGGCGTTTAATTTTACCTGGTTCAAATGCCATATTAAGTTACTATATCAATTTCGCTTAAATTTGATAATTTTTGTCGGCTCGAAACATCAGGATTGTAAGTATTATAATAAAGTTCAATTAAAGATTGGGTGTCTAAAACAACTGTTTGCAAACCCATACTTTGTAAGTTAGTAGAAACGTGGGCCACTCGCTGATCTAATTCATGCTTGCGGCGATTAAAAGTTTTTTGGTTTAATTTTAAACTTTTTGGCGCTCGGAAAAGTTCAATAAAACGCTTGAAAAAACCCTTACTCTTATCAGACACTGGATCGTATGGGATAACCAAATAAAATCGCTTGGTCATGATATCGCCTAGTTCAACGAGTTCCGAAACATATTGGCGATAATCGGCTATTTGCATACGCAATAATTCATTAGTTTGTTCTTTTTCTGATTTTTCCAAACGTCCTAAATATCCGTCAATGTCTAACTTGCGCGACTGGATCACTATTTGAACCGGAAAATCAACCGCGTTTAAAAAGGTGACATATCCAGAAATAATAGCGTTTTGTTCGTCTTCTGACTTCAAGGCAAAATTAATGCTGGACACTAGCAACACAGTGCGCAAAGTGCCGTCGCGCATAACAACCACGTTGTCCCGAATTTCAGCAATATCAATATAACGCTGGCTGGCTGGAGCTTTGGGGCGTTTTTTAGGCTTGGTCGTTAAATCACTCCTTGCTTGTGTCGACTTTTTGGCTTTTTCTTTTTTGGCCATACTACTTTTTAATCACTTCACCTTGATAAACACCGCCGGTATCGACTAAAAGCGAAAGCTCCGCTAAGCGCGTACTAGCGACCGGCTTTTTGGTTCTGATTGTTTTAGCTTCAACCTCTTTAATAGGCCTTAAGGCCTCCTTTAAATCGGCGTTATTTAAAATCTTATTCCAAATGCGCAATCTTGGTTTTTTAAAAGTTTGAATCACATTTAAAAAAAAGTAATGAATGGGTCGGCCGTTGATTTTGGCAAAAGCTAATAGTACCGTTACAATTAAAATAAATAAAGCGATAAAAATAAACACTACAAAACTTGCTGTTTTATAAGCGACAAAGCCAAAACCAACGCCCACTAATAAAATAATAAACTGGCGAACGGTAATTGGCCCAATGATTTTATCTTCTACGTCAATATATTGCGGAACAGTAAATTGATGCATAATTAATGGTTGCGTAATTTCATATTTAAATCCATAATCGCTTTAAACTCATCTTCTGATAAAGTCGGAATTGATTTTGATTCACGAGTATTTATTATATCAGTAATTGACCGTTTCTGACTAATGCTTTCATGCCCCAAATTGACATACATTTGATTTATAGGGCTTGATTTCCAAGCTTTAATGCCATTGAGTTTTTGAGTAAACGATTCCTTGCCTAAGGTTTCAATCTTATCTTGAATTTTTTGTACTGCATCGTTGGGATTTGGAGATAATCGACGAAATTCAACCAAATCAAAACTTTGCAACTCTTCTACCGGCCCGGTAAGTTTAGCTTTCTTTTTAAATATTGAGGGCTTAGATTTTTTAGCCTCATTTTTTGATAATTCTTGTAAAACGTCGTTTTTCATCTGTTGAATTTCAGGCGAAACTTGCGGGGCTTCACTGGTTTTGGATTCCGGCGTAACCGATGACGCGGGAAAACTTTCATCTGGCTTGGCTTCTAGCTTTGGCGCTTCACTTTCTTCCGTTTTTTGAGTAACCGGCTTTTTTGGCATTGCTTGCTTTTCGGTTGATTGAGGCTGAATTTTTTCTGATTCCGGCGCGATTGATGCCGGAGCAGTCAATTTCGGTTCGGTTGTTGGTTGCGGGGAGGGCGCTGTCATCTTTGGGTTCACAACCGCTCCCTTGCTATCGCTAACCGCACGCGATTGATTAAACTTTTCAACCAAAGCTGCCGGTGGCGCGTCCCATCTTTTTTTCTGCTCTTGCGCCAATTCAATCTTAGAAGTATCAAGGCGGGGTTTCACTTCTACAATTGTGCTATGTAACTTATCATAAGCAACGTCTAATAAAGACAAGATTTTTTGGGTTTTTGGGTCGTCCAGCTCCACCCCGCCAACTTTTTGGCTACGCTGTAATGTTTCACGCGTTTCTAGTTTCTCTCTCACGCCGCGCAAATGGGAAAATATAATATTACTAAAGCGGTTATCCAATACCGGATCGTCAAAACTCACGCCTGACTGAGATTTAATTTTATCAACCACCTCGGTTAAATTAAGTTGGTTTTGCCGGTTATCTTCAACAAACTTTTCTTTAGCTTGAACGTCTTTTTCATCATCTGGGAAAAGCACAAAATCAGCTGGCGCTGACGGTTTTTTCTTATCAGTATCGCGTGGACCAATTGGAAAATCCGCCAAAGTGTCTAAAGGTGCTGGCTCAACTTTTTCTTCTGGCGCCTTAGGTAAACGCAACTTGCCCGCCGGTTTTGATTGTGGCGAACTTGGCTGTGTCGGCAGCGCTGGCTTATGGTCAGAGGTAATTACTTGCTCTTGACCTTGGTCGTCTAAAATTATTATTTCGTCAGTCATGGCTAAATCTTTGCTTCACGGCGAAAAATTTTAGCTTTATTAATTTTCTCCCAACTAAACTCCGGTTCTTTCCTGCCAAAATGTCCATAAGCCGAGGTTTGTTTGTAAATTGGTCTTAATAAATTTAACTCTTTAATAATCCCGGTCGGGGTTAAATCAAAATGCTTTTTTATCAATCGCTCAATTTTATGATCCTCAATTTTTGCAGTGCCAAAAGTGTCAACTAAAATGCTAATTGGTTCGGCCACGCCAATAACGTAGGCCAACTGCACTTCGCATTGCTTGGCGATGCCAGAAGCGACGACATTTTTAGCCACGTGCCTCGCGGCGTAACTTGCTGACCGGTCAACTTTTGACGGATCTTTACCGGAAAACGCGCCGCCGCCGTGGCTTCCATGGCCGCCGTAAGTGTCAACAATAATTTTACGGCCAGTTAATCCAGCATCAGCTGGCGGGCCGCCTTTGACAAATTTGCCAGTCGCGTTAACAAACACCCTGGTTTTGCGATCCCAATATTTTCCCGCCACTGGTTTAATTACTTTAGAAATAACATCTCGCTCCACTCTCTCCTCACTCACTTTGCTGTCATGTTGGGCGGCTACAACCACCGTATCTAAACGCTTAGGCTTACCCTTTTCGTATTCAATAGCGACTTCCGTTTTACCGTCAGGCCGTAGATACGGCAAAGTTTTATTTTTTCTAACTTGTGATAGACGACGCGCCATTTTATGGGCCATCATTAATGACAGCGGCATAAGTTCAGGCGTTTCGTTAGTTGCAAAACCAAACATTAAGCCTTGGTCGCCAGCGCCTTGTTTTCTAAATTTACCACGTCCAGCGTCAACGCCTTGCGCAATTTCTGGACTTTGTTCATCAATTGCGACCATCACGCCACAATCTTCCCAATGAAAACCGCCGTCATGGTGCACGTACCCAATATCACGAATAGTTTCGCGTGCAATTTTTGCGATATCGACATAACCCTTGGTTCTAATTTCTCCAGCTACAACCACAAGCCCAGTAGTGACTAAAGTCTCAATGCCGGCGCGAGAGTGCTTATCTTGCTTAATTAGCTCATCTAAAATTGAATCTGAAATTCGATCAGCAACTTTATCAGGGTGGCCCTCAGTGACTGATTCAGAAGTAAAAAAATAACGACGATTGTGTTTAGCCATATAACTTTACTTAATCATTAAAAAATTTGAATTCGCTTTCCGCGGCATTAAAATAAGCAATTCGCTCAAAGCCGCTAACTTCATTTTTTTTATAGATATTGGATATATTAATGCCCACTCTGGCAGCGTCGTGCTCAGACATATTTAATCGCTCCATTAAAATATAGCGTAAAAATAGTTTCACAAATTTTGGCTGGTTGGCGTTATTGTGAAATTCAGCAACTAAATCATCACCGTATTTCTTTTGCCAAACGGAGGCCAAGAATTTATGCAGCTGTTCATCTTCAGCTAAAAAGTTACCTAAGTCATTTAAGTCAGCTAGCACTCTAAAAGCGGCAATAGTTTTAATTTCATTTTGGTCTTGCACGGCTTTATAAAATTCACGCCGCAAACCTTCTAAATTACCATCAAATTTCTTAGCGTATTTTTCAGCTTGAGCCATAACTTTTTGTTGCCTAGCCGGATCGCCTGTATAGGCGGCCTTAGCATTGGCGTGCGGGTCTTTTGTGGCTATTTTTTCTTTCACTAATGTTTCATTATCTGGATTGACGTCTAAAGACCCTTGACTTTTTTCTTCGCTGGTTGGCTTAATGCCATACTTCTTTAAAATTTCCTTGTCAATATCTTCAATCACTCCTTTGTGATACACTTTAACTTCGCCGCTATCCATTATGATTGGGATAGAATGCTCAAGTCCTTCCGGTGTTAATGAAGATAGTTTCATCGACTCAAATAGACCAATCAATCTCCTGATTTTTTGCTTTTTATCAGCGGATAACTTTTGAAAATCTGAATCATTAGAAAAATATTCATTCATCCTAAGATTACCAACCGGATCAGCACCAACTTTATTCAAATAGTCATTAACCCAATCATTTATTCTTTGCTTGCCGTCCGGCCCAAGATCAATAGTTATAAGTTCTTCGTTGTTCTGTATGGCTTGGCGAATTTGCCTTTTGAACACATCCCTATCCTCATATACTAGAATAGATACCATCCGGCCATTAATTTTCCGCTCTAAGTCAAACAATTCCCCAAAGTCTAGCGCAATAGTTAGCTTGGTTCTTAATAGCTCTAAAACAGTTTCTTGAGGTAAGGCAGATAGTGACACAAACTGATATTTTGCGAGTAAATCTTCATAACGTGGTAACAAACCTGGACTAATTTGTTTAGACAACTTTTGATTTGACAATATTTTATTAAAGTCTCGGATAAATTTTTTGGCAGATTCAACTTCATCAAACCTCAAAACTTCCTCATTAAAAATAACTTCGTATCGCTCCAATGTTTCTTGGTTGTTCAATTCTATTTCTTTCATATTTAAACTACATGCCCCTGGGCAGCTTTAATGCTTTCCTCAATACTTTGGGCATCGGATCTAACCGATTGACCCAATTTTGAATTAATAGCATTTATTAACTTCTTACCGCTTAGGGCGTCAATTAGCCCGGTTTTGATAGCCTCTTCTATTTGATCTTTTCGTAATGCAAAATGAGCTAAAGCATTAGGGTTCAATTCCCCTCTACCAATCCTATAGACAATATCATTGATATTAGAAGCTATGTAATTTAATCCAAACTTATCAATCACGTACGAACCGTCGGCATTATGATATCCATATGACAGACGGTTGGCGTTTTGTTGAAAAGCTCTCGGGTTAGCTTTATTTATCTCAATTTCCACTAGCATATTATGCTCTTCCTGAGTCAGTAAACGTTTAGCCCCCGTTTTATCCGTACCGACTAATCTCGACCCAGACCGTTGATTGTTATCCTCATTAATATAAGCAATATCATCGAGTAATCTCAAGGCGCTTTGCTCCCCCATGCCGAGCTGTTTAACAAGTATATTATTGACAAATTTTTCATACCCAGGCATATCGCCATCCAAATTAAACTCAGGTAAAATCTCATTACCATTATAATCTTGAGCAGCCTTTATCATCAAAGCGCTAAAACGTTCTTTCTCACCTTTGTTTAAAGCGTCGCGAGCTTGAGCCAAAAGATCAGAAGCATCCATGGCATTTCTCGGCAATTCTGCTAACTCTTCATTGATGGCTGCCCGCTCTGCTCTTTCTGTTTCTGGCCGATGTGTTCTTATGGTCATGGCTTTTAACTCTGACTCTGTTTTACCTTTAAAAAATTTCTGCTGAGCCTCATCCCGGTAGGTTTTATTTTCCTGGACATAAGTTTCTATCTCGTCGTTAATACTTCTTAATTTAGACCGATTACTACTAATGTCAACGGCAGCCAATGCCTTGCCGTTGTGGTTATTGTATTTATCTAGCTTATTGGCTTCACCTTTGGTTTGGGCTATCTTTTCTTCCTTTTGCTTAATTTCGTCCTCTAATGCTTTAACCTGATTAATATCGCCCCCCCGCTCCGCTCTTCCTCTTTGAATAGCTAGCTGGGCTATTATTGCTTGATCGTCTGTTATTTCAGTATCAAGTTTTCTTAGAACAGCTTCAATTGCTTCTTGAAATTTGGTTGATGAAATTTCATTCCCATTACTGTCATGCATCATCGTATCTAACTTGACAATGTCTTTTTGGACAATGGATTTCTCTTTTTCGCTTTCTCTTATTTTTTCTTTGGCTATGCCTTGCTCAATCAACTTTTTCGTTCCGGCGTCATAAGAATCAATCTGATCTGCCGTTAAAGCGCTTAGCCCGCCTGTCGTATTTGCGGCTAGCTCGTTAACTTTAGCTTTAGCCTTTTCATAGTCTTCTAACTTTGTCCCTGGGAATATTCTTGCTTTCTGTATTAACCCCTTGGTAGCTTCAATTGGCCTTAAATTCCTAAAAAAATCAGCTGCCTCTCCAATCGGTTTAGTAAAAGCTTGGCGATCTAAACGCGCGTGATTCTTCTTGTACCCCTCGCGGATAACCGTTGGCGATAAAAACTTGGTGAATCTACCCCTGGCTAATTGACGATCAACTTTTCTACCCAGTGCCCCAGCAGTGAAAGACAACCCTCTCATACCGGTTGATTTAATCTTATTCGACGCCGCACTAGCTAGTCCTGCACCGGCAGTACCGGCCCTTGAAGCAACCGCCAAACCAACCATTAAGAATACTACTGCCACTACTAAGCTTAAAATATAATCAACTGATCCGGCATTTGAAATGCCTATTGTGTTTAAGGCTTCTTGGATTCTGTCTGCATTCTGGTTGGATGAAAAATTTAACTCTGACCCTACGCGCGTGCTTAACAAAAGGAAAAAGAGTAAAATGGGACCGATAAGAACATATTTAACTAGCTCGCTCCACCATTGTCTAAAATAACTCTCTCCCCCAGGTATCGCTGCGGCCAAAAATGCTATTGGTGATAAAATAATTAACACCCACAACGCAATAATACGTGCGGCGAACATAACAACATAAACAGCGACCACGATTAGTGTAATGGACGAAAGAATTAAACCTAAAATAGTAGAAATTAATAATGAACTAAATGTAACACCCGATTCTGTTTCAATGCTAACCACCCCTTTTAGCCCTTCTAAATAGTGTTCAAAAGAATATAATTCCGGGGTACTAAAAACAGTTTCTAGTAAGCTTTCATATCCTATGCCTTTAATTTGGCCGTATAAGGCGTTCATAGCCACTTGCCCAAAATCAATTACCAATCCCGTGATAGTGCGAGAAAAATTTATCAGAACTGCCATCAAAAGTAATCGAGGAAGAGCTTTTTTGTAGTTGTATCTTTCAATTTTTAAAATAGTGGCCACGGAAATCAGAAGCAATATCAGTATAAAAAACATATTTGATATATCTCGAACAAATGGCCAGCCAACCAGCACGGGCTGTGCGTTTACATAGTTCGAGTATTCGGTCAATATTCCCAAAACACCATAAAGCACAAATCTCAACAGATTTACCAAATATAATATTGCATTCGCAGGTATACCAATTATAGTAAATGCTAACCCCGTCAATCCATCTGAAACATATGTTCCTACCTTCCTAAAAAACCCACCTGTATGTTCTTTGTCGTTAACATTCACTACTACAATTGGCTGAGAATCTTCTTCTTGGGCAAAAACTGGTCCTGAAAAAATAGGGATAAGCAAAAATGAAATTGTTAAAAATAACCATGCCATAAGAATGCCGCCAATTGCGACTTTGCTTTTAAGAAATGTAACAATTATATTCATGCGGCTTTGGCTAATCGTCTTGGCGGCTCTATAACTAAATTGGCTATCTGTTTATCTTCTTTTATAGCTTTTTGTAATTCATTTTCGGCTTGTTGTCTAAACTTTCGTCTTTCTAAAATCAACCATCGAACAGTCAATAAAGAAGTAAATGTCATCATCGGTAAGAAATCAATAAAAGGTATAAGTTCTGCCGACATCCCGCCAAGCATTCTGATGTATATTCTAAACATCGCCCTGTACATTAGGCGCCGAGCCTTAATAGACGTACGGCCTTGATACCTTGAAGCCCAATGAATCAAGAAACTATTTATGAAAAAAGTCATTGCCCAAATAAAAATCTTCGCAATCCATGCTGTACTGTAGCTGGCAATTGGGTCTAAAATATCATATAACACTGCCACAAACACCAAAACAAATAGCGGCCAATTGGCACCTTTAGCAGCTTGTTCGGATAACTTTTGGCCTAAAATGACTGCCCTTTCAGTGATTGTTTTGTGCAATTTCTTTTCATCTTGAAGATTTTGAAAGCTAACCTTTTCAGCCTTTAGAATATTTCTTGCCCTAGCGGCTTGTCTGTCGGTTTTAATAATTGGTTCGGCATAAGATATTGATTGGGCCGCCACTGCAGCTTGGCCTAAAGATAAAGCAGCAGAAGAAATTTCATTTTCAGCTTGCTCTTCCAATTCATCAGCCTGCTCGGCTTCTGGCTGCTGTCTTTGACGATTAGCCTTTACCAATTCTCGGCGCCAAAGCTGAGAGTAATCGCCTGGCTTGTGCAATGAGAATTGCGGTCCAGTCAACCTTTGATTTTGCTTTTCGTCTGCCATATTTACCCCATTAGAGCTAAAAAGCGTTTTAATCTGTTTTTTAAGTATCGTTTTCCCATGCCAGTCTTAAGATATTTTTCTCTTGCAAAAGCATCTCCACAATCAAGACATGACTCATAGTAAATCAACATAAAAAGGCGGCGGCCTTTAGTTGATGCCACTTGATTGCCATTATGTTCCTTGAAACGCTTTTTTAAATTATTAGTGGCGCCGGTGTACCATGCTTGATCTCCTTTGCTTTGTAGAACGTATGTATAATACATAAATAATGTTATCTCTAACGGGGTTAATTACGCGTTACAATTATTGTGCCGTTGTAGGATTGGAAGGAGTTCAATCCGCCTTGGCACGCGGTACCGTAGTAGCCCCAAGTATTTGTAAGTCCCCCGGTTTGAACATCAATCGGCTGGCCGCTCGTCGGTACGTTTTCCCGATGATCAATATTAGCGTTACACCAACCCCAATTATCAATCACTTGAATCCGCGGTTGAATATAGCAAGTGTTTGCCGGCACGGTGCCTAGTGTCGGGTGTGAGTCGCCGGCGCAATAGATTGATTGGCTGCTCGCTGAACGAGCTAAAATGTCAAAGTAATTGTATGAGTGCGAAAGTTTAATCGGCTCATCTTGATTGGATCGGTCTTGGATACTCTTTAAACCGGAAACTGAAATTGTACGCCCGTCCCCCCAATCAATACGGTAAGCGGCAATTGGCTCTTGGTTAGCGTCAACTTGGGTATTAAATTCTAAACTCACTGAACCAGCTTCACTAATTTGCACTTGTTTGCTCGCGCCAAAATCAATTTCTCCGGCAATGCTAATGCGGCTAACAATTGGGGCGACCGCGCAGTAATCAACGCTAATATTTTGGCAAGATCCACCCGGTCCGCAAATAGCATTAGTGGTGCAAGGCACTCCGCTATTACTGCAAACCGCTAAGGGGCGGATATTATCGGGGCACTCTTGCCCTGACACCGGCGGATCCCAAAGGTCAGAAATTCCGTCACCGTTAAAATCATCGGCGACTCGGCTTATTGGATTTTGTCTCTCGTAGCCAACAGTATTTAATTCCCATATACCAAAAGCGCGGGCAAATAAGCGTTTGACCCGATCAGCACCTTTAGCAATGGCATTATCTTGGCGAATATCAAACGGGATTGGATTGCCTGAAGGATCATCTTCTGGGCCGCCATCGTCAGTGTAATTTAACAAGTCACAAACTTCCCCTTCAACCGGACACCCGCCAGACAAATAAAGCCCTGCTCCGCGCACATTAGTTTGACATACGCCAAAACCGCAGTCAGCATCACTTTGGCACTCTAAACCGCTGGTTTGCGGGTCATCACTGCTGCAAAAACCAATTGTTGGACGATTGAAGTACGGGTATTGAACACAAACTGATCCTGAAACTGAACATCGGCCGACTAATCCACAAGTTGAACCACCGGAGCTACCGCTAGTTTGCACACAAGTGCCATTGTCTGATGGATTTGGATCAACACATGTTCCTAGGCCGCACTCACTATCATTATGGCAGGCATTGCCATTAAAATCTGGATCGCCAGTGCATTCTGAAGCCGTACAAGCTAGCGATAACGACGGATCGCAGGTAATCCCGTCATTAATTCCGCCATTACACGTATAAACTGCCCCGCCGCTAGGTAATTGGCTAATAAAGTCATCGGTAAAAGTTTTTTGGTCTGTTTCAGGCGTTGAGCCAATACAGGCAAAAACCGAACCTGAACGCGCTTGATATGGAGGGGCAAATGAAGCATCTGGGTTCTCTACTCCCAATGGTTGCAAACCATCAGCCGTACTGTTATCCCAAAGCTCTGGCCGATTGATCGGATCTGGAGGTTGAGCCGCGCCAAACGGTGCTGAATCACTGCTGTAGATAGTGAGCGTATCGTGTAGCTCAAAGTCTGAACCTTTATCCACCCGCGCATTCCAAGCTTTGTTTGACCCGGCCCGAGTTACGGTTTGACTAAAGGCGCGACATTCTAAATTGTCAAAACCTGTAAAACCATCAAACTGCAAGTTAAACCGGTGACTGTCGCGGGTGGAACAACTACCTTGGTCAATAGCGCAAGCCTGGATAAAAGCTAAATCTCCGCGCGAGTGATTTTGGGCTGTTTCTTCAAAAAATCCAACGTAAGCCGAACAGTAAGTATCACCGCCGACAGATAAGCCCCAAACAAAGGCTGGGTCAGTATATTCATATGAAGAATTCATTACATCAAATGTGCGTACTGTTCGCCCGGTGGGAGATTGTTCAGAAAATGGAATAAGATTACCTACGAAGTTTCCAGCGCAAGCGGTTAAACCGCCCGGGAAAGTGACGTCTAAACGAACCCGCTCCAATAAACCCAGCGAAGCAAAATCTTTTTCGCTCTCGGATATACCGGCCGCGTCCAAAGTCCTCGGTGCGCCATTACCTTTGCTGTTCAACGGCTGGGCATCTTCATGTCTAAACAACACGCAATCTGGCGTAAAGGTCGGGAAGTAGCCGCCAACACAGGCTTCGGCCACAGTGATGATGCCTGTGTCTTCGATTTTTTCAGTTAAAGTCAAATCATTGGCTAAACATTGATACAGCGGAAAGCGGTCGTTGTAACCTGCCACTAAGTCGCGTTGATCGCCTTTAATCATATTTACCGGCCACCACTGCAAACACAAGTTAGGGTTTCGCGGATCCTCAAGTAAGCAATAACCGTTGATGCCTTGATAAGTGATACCTTCATCGCCGGTGTATTCGCAAGACAGCGAATCGCTTTCAGGATATACTCGACAAGAATTTCCTACCAGCACGGGCGATTGATTAATTGATTGAACTTCCAAGGCTGGGCGCAACTTAACTAAATCCACAAAAGTTTTACCTTCTATAAAACAATCCGGATCGTCAAAACCGCCTTCGCACTCGGCCGAGCCGTCAGTGTTATACATTCTAATTCTAACCTTGGTAACATTGCTTGGAGTTGAGAAGCTTACCAAACGCTGGCGCCAGCCAAGCCCGGCCGGCTGCTCAATGGTTGAACCGCTAATTACATTAGTGCGACCACCGTCATCAATTACAACTTCTATCCTAGTAGCAATGTTGCTATTTCCGCTTGCTTCACCAACATCTAACTGACGAGTATTAATTAACGCCGACAAGACATATTCGGTATTAGCAAAGACATCAAAGGAATCTGAAATAACTCCAAAATTTGAACCAAACCGTAAAATTGCATTGCCGTCTTGCTGGGTAATCCCTTCAGTTTCGGCTGTGACTGGATCAGCAATGACATTAAATAAGTTAGACGTCCACACTCGACTAAAATCAGGGAAGCTCCAACCCAGCGGTTCAGAATCGGCGGTAAAGATTTCAAAACTCGGATTTGGCACTTCGGCCACTTCCCCAACTTGCGGCATTAAGCTGTATTGGTATTGGCCTTCAATCGCAAAGGACCCGGTGCTATCAAAGCGATACCCGGGCGTTGAATAACCGGACAGATTTCGCAGGCGGCTAACATCGCGATAAGCGAAGGTTTGATTAAGCGGTGTTAAATTGTTTGCGACTAATTCAGACGAAGGCGTAACAAAATCGTCACATTCACCATTGGCATCAAATGAACGGCAAGTCACTAAATCAACGCACACATCTTGTTCAATGCCGTCTAAGCCAACAACTTTAGTACGGCTGCTGCAATCTAACCACTCAGCACATTCACGATCCGGCTTAACTTTGACAATTGAGTTGCTATTACAATTACCGGCGGCGCAACTCGAACTCGCCGTTTCGCCGTTATCTGTTTGGTGGGAGTTAAAAATTAAATAGCTGCTGTCGCTTTCGCCGATTGAATAATTGACTTCGCTACGGTCATTGAATAACACACACCCCTCTTCGGCATTAACAATACCATTACAAGACTGATAATCAGCATCGTTTTTAAGATGGTAATAAACTCCCGTTTCTTTGACAAAAACGTCCTCAAAAATAATCGGCACGGAAGACAAATTAATAGATTCGTCTGAGCCAAAGTACACGCGACAACCGTTATTTTGTTCGTCAATAAACACCCGTCCGCTAAAGGTTGTGAAACCTCCTGTTTCAATATTGAACAGATCGCTTTTGGTTATAACATTAGCCGGCACAGAGAGTTCAGCCACGTCATACAACGAACCGTTGAAAGTCACATTATCACTAACCAACATACTGTTGTCAAACGACTGTAATTTTTGGTCGCCGGTCGGGTCAGCGCAAGCTAGGGTGGCGCGTAAATTACCAGACGTTGGGACGGAACTGCCCGGTGGTACTGCCGCTTCAAAACCAACGGTATACAAAGTACTGCGGCCTAAAATTAAATCTTGATGAATAGCTTGGCCACTATTATATTGAAACGCCGGATTGCCAATTTGGCTCAAAATGCTTTTAGCGCCGACAAGGCCGAATTTGCCGTCATTAGTAAAGACCGGCTGGCCCGACGGCAAGCTCACCGGACCCGACCAATTATCCACTCCATTAGTTAAATCCCCCAACACATCTTGGTCGAAGCCGCCGTTAAATATTTGATTTTCCCTATTTGAAGACCCTGGATCCACGAATTCAGTACAGCTATTATCACGCGCGCTACATAGACCGGCCCAATTCTGGCAATTCCCATCATCGTTAGAGCTGTTGTCATTTGGCCCCAAACAATCTTCGTCAGTGCGGCACTGTTGTCCATCGTTAAACCCGCCAATGCAAGCCCGGTCAGGGCGCAAAACGCCAAGTGGCGTGTTGCCAACTGGGCACGCTTCGTTAGTGCCAGACTTATACCAACGGGGAATCGAGTCTGCGCCTTTAGCCGCAAACTCACAAGTTCTATCGCCCGGAGCTTTAAAATAAGATAAGCCATTACCACTTTGCCACGCCTCACAACCCAAAGCTTCACTTTCGCAAAGGGTGGTACCGAAAGTTTCAGGATCCTGAATCAAATACACTGTTTCATAATCTGACACCTTGCCGGTTTGGCCATTAATTTCAGGTAAGCCAAGCTCCGTACATCCTTGAGACGTTGACGGACAGTAAAAATTTGGATCATTAACCAAATAAGTAAGGTTGTCTGACGGCACATTAACTTGTGCCAATGGGTCGCCAAGGTTAAATTGTTCGGCAAGCGAAGAATTGGAATTATGGGTATCAATAAAGGCTTCGCATCCGGCCGCTGAAGCTCGGCATAATTGATCGAACGATTTTAGATATTGCAACTGGCCGAAACGATCAGTGTATTCTTGGCAACCAAGCATAAATTGCGGGGCGTTTGGTTGAGGATAGGTATTCGGATCTAAGGCCGGGTTAGAATCACAGCTTAACGGAATATCCCAAGAATCTTTAATAAGGTATTCAAAGTCTTGAACTTGTTTTAAAACGACATTATCAATATAGAATGTGTCGGCGGCCGTACAGTTTGCACCGCAATCCCTTCTGAAAGACAAAATCGCTTCTGGGGACACGTCCCCTATGGTAAACGGACCAAGCAAATAATTTTGCCAGTTTGGCCCCACGCCAATATCTGTAGCAATTTGAATTTGGTTAAAAATTGCCACATCAAAATTTGCATTGCTTGGGTTCTGCGAGGCATTCTTGGCCCAAAAACTTAAAAGATAATTGCCATTATTAACTAACCGATCATCTAAAATGCCACAAAACGTATCTCCAAGTAATATCTCACAAGTTTCACCGTTTCTCATTTGAGCTAGGCAGGTGCGAGTAGCATCATTGTATGAACCATCCGCCTCAGTACAGGTGCCGCTCCCATCGGCATCAACATACCCGGCACTATTGGTACTGCCGGATAATGTTTGCGCGGAAGTAATCGTTGGGTCTAATTCAGAAGCTGAGGCAAGCGAGTGGCCGCCAACGTTGGTTGATTCTGAAGATATATCGCCCACATGCCACTGATTAGCGGCGTTAAACTCAAAAGTGTCGGTAAAGACATTGAAGACATTTGGCGCCGCATTACCGCGGTATTCCCGGCAACCGGCTTCCGCCACGCCACAAGATTGGCCCTCTCCCGGCACCGCGTTAAAGACACAAGCGTCAACGGTTCCATCATTATCTATATCTTCTTCAACGCCGCCGAAAGCTTGGCAATCGTTTATGCCTAAGTCAACATCAGTTGCTCGGTACGGAACGCAGTTGTCGGTACACGAAATTGTTTGTTCGATAATGATGTAAGACTTATCGCCATTAGGCGCGATAAATTCTTTACAGAAAGGATTATTAATCGCGTCTTGCAAATTCTCGCAACGGCCAAAGTTAGAGGCTAAATTAACCTGTGCCGGGCAAACCGAAACTGTAGGGTCGCATTCAGTAGCCGGATCATTAGATAGTTGCAAATTGTGAACTTGTAATTGGAAACCGGTGACATCCGAGCCAACCCAAGTAAAGAAAGTGCCACATGAATTGCCAGCGGATACCGCGTTTTCCGGTTTTACGCATTGGCGCAAGAATGTGTAATACTCTAAACCTTCCCCGCCGCGTGCGACTTCATCCAAATTAGTAAACTCTTGGCAGCCAACTGCCGCCGCGTTACATTGGTCGCCCCGGTCGGGAATTAAATAAACCGGAAATTGTTCATTTTCATAATTAGTGGCCGATTGTTTAAAGGCAGCGTAGCCGACACATTCTGATGGGCAATAATCTCCTTCAGCCGGGATGCCAGGGATAGGAATATCGCCGTTAGTCGGAGAGAATAAATCACATCCAACCTCGTCGGCACTACATACCCCCGCGTATGAGCCACATTCAAGCGGATCGCTTTCAGGATCGCCAGTGCAGCCCAAATATGAAGGCGGCTGTTTAATATGCAAATTATCTAAAACGATACCAAAATCCCCGCCGGCGTTAGCTACTTGGGCGTTTTGAATTGAACCATTGACAGTAAAATCGGAAATATCACCAAAGGTAACGTCGTCATACCATACCTGGCCATTAGTCGAATTATTGCCTAGGCTTAACTCCACTTCGCTCACCAGCGGACAATCATTATCGCCGCCGGGGCAAGCGTTCCCCCCCACGCTACAAACTCCATTTTGACAGAAATTTTGCGATGGGGTGTATAGCATATTAAACTGCCGCCATGAAGATGGTAAATTGAGATTTTGGCTTTGAGAGTTAATTTGGCTGCCACCGGCAAATTCAGTAATAGTTAATTGACCGGTTTGGCCGCTGCTATTTTCACCCAAGCCCCACGCTGAATAAATGTAAGGCACGCCAGGAGTTATGGCCTGGCGGGATGGTGGTCCGGCATAAGTTACGCTTTGCCCTGGCGCAAGCTCAACTGATTGATTACCAATATGAGACTGGTTAGTGCTACCAGCTATTGGCCAGCCGGTACCAACCTCTTCAAAGCTTGAATTTATGGCGATTAAGTTCCGGCCAAAATTCTGGTTGAGGCGAAGCAGGTTAGAACATCCAGCTTCCGAGGCGGAGCAAGTTTGAACGTCATCGTCAAAGTAAATTTTACTGCCATCTAAATCCGACTGCCCAATTAAGGTTACCGTGGCTTGTTCATTCAAACATTCTTGAGTGATAGTTGCTTCATCCAGCCAAAACGTACCCACCGGATTATCAGTTGCATAAATTTGAATTGTGGCGGTATTCGCGCCAGCATCAAAATTACATGCGATTTGTTGCCAAGTGCCTTTTTGGGGCACAAAGCCTTGTGTGTTACAACCAGCTGACCCGGAACTCACTTGCAAAAACACATTGCCCAACTGCAAACTGTTGTAGACCCAAATTGAAGCCGTGTAGGTGTTGCCGGCAGTCAGACCGGTTAAAGTGTTAGCTTCATTTTGTAAAATGAGCTGTGAATTACCGGCTTGCGTGACACCACCATTAGTGAAGAAACGAAGTGAGAAATTACCAGAAAATACTTTTTCATTTGAGCCTGTGACGCGAGTTAATGAAAAAGGCAGATTATTACCAACCCGCACCCAGCTAGCGGCTGGATCGTTATTAATTAGCGGTGTTGGGTGAGAAGTTTCAAAACTGCCGTTAGCGACTTGGTTTGGCAAGTCAGAGCATGACGGCACAATACATTGCACTCCGCCTGGCTCAATCGTACAAGACTCCGAACGGAAACAACTTTGCGATGCCGCATCCCATCCAGGCGAAGTAGCGCTGCACGGATTGCGCAAGAATAAAAAGGCACCTTCGTCAGATTGGCAAGCTTGTTCGCCTTGCGGCACAAAACAAGACACCGACGCGCTACAACCGTTAGGGTTATTACATTCTCGTAATACTTTTTCTTGCTCTTCAGTACAAGTCCAAACTCCATTAAACGGATTGTATTCAGTGCAATACCATTGGCAACCAACCGAATCAACACTGCAACCTTCAAAATCTAAAGTGTTTTTAAGGTAACTTGCGGTAGTGACGTTGCCGCTTGTGCCGCGAAAAGTTTCGCAGGTAGCAAAGTCCTCACTACATCTGTTAGCTTGAAAATCCCAAGTTGGTTTTTCTTTGGTGCAGTAACCATAGGTTTTACAACTGCCGTCAATATCTTCCTCTAAACAGCTTTGCTGATCGGCACAGTATTCAGCCCGGGTGACAACACGCTGGGAGCTTGAACCGCTGCCGGTAACTTTATCGTCATTCAAATAATTACTAAAACCTTCCAAGGCACAAAAAGCTTCTGGAGCTTTTAATACCCAATTTGGATCAACTAAACCAAAGTATGGGGAATTAACATCGTTAAAAGCGTCTACTAAGTCTCCCAACTTTTGTTCGTCCCCATTAACACCAATATATTGCGCGGCTAACTCCCATGATGCTGGAACAATGCGATGAGTTCTTAATACAAGAATACTGCGATAGGGTAACCCCTGATTGTAAGGAGGCTCAAAACCGCCTGAAATAAATCCGAACGGAGCATTAGGGTCAAGTAAATCCTGATTAATGGCTTGTTGCACAGTTAATTCATTTTCAACAGCTTGGCGAAATTTTTGATCAATCACGCAATTATTTGGGCCTGGATTATTAATGTTGTTACATTGAGAAAGTTCCACCAAAATTTCTTGGGGCCCGCCAACCCGTCGGCCAACCTCAAAAATACTCGCAAACCTGTCGCGGGCGGCTTGTAATCCGCTGATTTGAGAAGAAACAGAAGATCCGGGCAATCTAACATTGACGGCTGGCCGACTGCCACGACTGCCGCTGAACGAGCGCAAGCCTTCAAATAATTTTTTAAACATCTCGCCGGCTAAAGTTTGCACAAACGTGTCAATGGCGTCAGCCACAATATCTCCGGTGCGAGCCTCCTGAATATTAGCCGGCCTAACGATTAAACCTTCTTCGGCTTGCCTTCTTAACAAATCTCCAGGAGTTAAAATTTCACCAGTAATTTTATCAACTATATCTTCAAAATCGCCATCGGAACGCTCTCCGCTACTCACAAATGCTTTGGCAATTAACTCGCCTAAATAATTTTTTTGAATTTCCCCCCCTATCCCCAACTGATTAGCACGCGGATCTAAGGAAGCGACAAAAAAATCTGCAAAGTCCGCGCTGCCTAATCTTGACCGCCAATTCCCGGCTAATTCAGTTAAAGTGCAAGATGGTGGAGACGGCGGCTCAAAGCCTGGTAAGCCAAGCGTTAAACTTAATCTAAAAGGAATGCCTGGGTCACATAGACCTGCATAATTAATGCCAAAGCCATCGCCCAACAATGTTTCCGCAAAAATACCGGCACTTCTGTCAAGTTGGCCTAAAACATAATCACCAAAACTTTGTTCATAAAATAAAGATGTTTGGCCTTCCCCCCCAGATACAATCGCCACCGCTGAATCATGGGCAAGATTTTGCAAAAAGAAATTAAGTGCTTGTTTAAATGCGATGGCGGCTGCTCTTTTTAACTGCTCTTTTTTCTCTTCGGCTGCTACTCTTCTAGCTTCCTCTCCGGCATCTCTAGTAGTGACGTCAGGGGAAACTGTGTTAACAGCTGGGTCTGAAACCGAAGCGACGCCACTGCCATCAGCGCCAGGCACATCGGCTGCTAAAGACTGGTTTAAGGGAGCAATCAATGAACTCAGCAAGAGAAAAGTAGCCAGGCAGATAAAAAAGTTTTTAACCAAGAAAGATTTCATCTAAAATGTCTTTAAAACCTCATCGGCTAGGTTAATAATTTCCTCATCGCTCACTTGATTTAACTGCGTTTCAGTTAAACCTGCTTCTAACAAAGCTTGGCGTAACTGAGATGCAGACATTTGTGAGATTATAGATTTGACATCAGTTGAGCTTGAATCTAAGTTTAAAAAACTATCGTCAAATTCTATCTCAGATTGCGTCGCGCTTGCGGCTTGATTATAAATTTGTGCTAAATCATTATCACTCAACAAATCTAAATCAGCCTGCGGCACTCCTTCGTCAGCTAAAATATTTCTTAAATCATCTGCCGAAATAGCGGCCCCGGTCGCAGTATAATTAGCAGGCAAATTGCCTCCCGATAAAACACTATTAGCTTCTTGCCGTAATTTATTTTCACAGTCTTCGCCGGCTAAACAATTGGGATCAGTGCCATTTTGAATTTCATCATAATCAGAAATGCCGTCCGAATCAGAATCGGCTAAATAAATACTGGTGCCGTAAATCCCTAGTTCATCAGCGTCACTAACGCCGTCACCGTCGGTATCACCTGAGCCATCAGCAATTAAGTTGGCCTGGAGCGCGGCGGATAAATTTTGAGTCGAGTTAGGTTCGCCCTCGGGAAAAATTGGAGAAATATTGAAATTGGCACTTACCTGCCAAACAGCAACAAAAAACGTCAGCGCGGTAACCACGACTAACGTTTTAGGTAAAATTGAATCTGCGTTTTTTAAAAAGTACTTTTTGCCGGCAGTTATTCTTTCCTTTAAAATCGATTCTTCAACTTCGCCAATCGGTGAACCGTAAAGTGTGTCTAAACTATATGAACTGCCGCCAAAATTTGAATTTCTATTTTGTTGTTTTGTTTGAGGGCCCGCCACAAGATAAAATTAAAAGTGATGGATAACATCATCCCGCACTTAGCGGGAAATTTTTTAGGTTGTATTTTTATTTTTATTTTGAGCTCCTAGCCTTTACTATGAAAATCTAAAAATCATCTAACTTTAGATAAATTATAGCACAAAATTCTAACCAATTGAAGAAGATTTTAGGATATATTTTACTTAATTTGTCAATAAATAAATGCTTAAGAAAATTATTATTTTGCCTTGTGCTGATTTAGCTTTTGCCCAATTTTATCCCATTGCTCTAAATATAATTCTTGTGCCCGTGAGCGTTGAGATAGCTCCAAGTCATTAAAAATTTGCTTAATTAAGCCAATTTTTATCTTAGTGCCATTGTGTAAATTGTTGGCCAAATATTTACGTTTAGCCGAAAAGCCGATCTTCAAATAGCGAAAAAAATCCTGTTCAGGAGTTTTAAAATTCCATGTATGCGACACTTGATCCAATGCCACAACAGCTGAATCCACGTTAGGTTGGGGATAAAAATTTTTTTTATCAACATAAAACTTTATGGTTGGGTAACAATAAGCTTGGACTGACAAACTTAATATGCTCATTTGGGGAGGTTTAGCGCATACGCGTTGGGCTACTTCTTTTTGTAGCATTAATGTCATTGCACTTGGCTTTGGTTCTTGAGATAAAAATAAACGTAAAAAATTTGATGTAATGTTGTATGGCAAATTGGCTACGATTTTGTAACTTTTTGAAAGTGGCAACGCTTGACGATTAATTTTCAAAATATCACCTTGAATTATTTCTACGTTGTTTCGGTTACCTAAGTTTTTTTGAAGTTCGGCGAGTAAATTTTTATCAAGTTCAATTGCGACTACTTTTTTTACTTTTTCGGCCAATTGGGCTGTTAACGTGCCTATGCCCGGTCCGACTTCCAGCACTTCTCCATTTTTTTTAAGCTGTGCCG
>PEZZ01000028.1 GCA_002773845.1 Candidatus Buchananbacteria bacterium CG10_big_fil_rev_8_21_14_0_10_42_9 | reverse complement strand
AAGCATCCCCTGTACTAGCAGAAGGAGAAGCCTCCTGATCTGTTGTTAACAGCGTGTGATATAGATCAATCCCTGATGCACTTTGTCCAGCTGCTGCTGCATCATCGCCTGCTTCCCAGGTGAACTTAGGCTCAGGGTAGTTGTACCAAGTGCCACTACTTAATGTGGCGGAGGTAGAGGCGGCGGTGGCATACCCTAGAGCTGTGACCGTGGGATTATCTGGTGGCGTACTATCTTCTACGTATGCTAAAGATAGATCAGTAATAACTGGGGAATCATTCAAACCTTCACTAGGTGTGAGTTCTGCTTTCCACTGGAAGTACCGGCGCGGGTCACTAGCAATGTCTGTGCCAGACTGAGCTACCCAATCACTCCAGCTGCTGTTGTCCATGCTACTTCTAGTGAAGTAGTTGATGGTGCCACCATTAAGCACCTGGCTAATACTCCAGGGCGTTGCTCCCCAGGCGCCGTTGGCACCAAGGTCAATAAATAAATCCAATACCGCGTCATGGATTTTAGCCGGATTGGCGTCGGGCTTGTCCATTTTATTTAAAATGACAATTGGCTTTAAGCCAAGCTCCAACGATTTTTTTAGCACAAAGCGGGTTTGCGGCATCGGCCCTTCTTGCGCGTCAACGACGAGCAAAACCGAATCAATTGAACGCAATACGCGCTCAACTTCCGAACCAAAATCAGCGTGCCCGGGGGTATCAACGATGTTAATTTTCGTATCTTGGTAAACGAGCGAAGCGTTTTTAGCGTAAATGGTAATACCGCGCTCTTTTTCTAGAGTATTAGAATCCATGCTCACGCCAACTTCCGCCATGCCGGTTTGGCGCATCATGGCGTCAACGAGAGTGGTTTTGCCATGGTCCACGTGGGCGATAATCGCGATATTTCTAATTTCTTTGGGCGCCATAGCTAATCATTGCTGTAGTGAAATTTCTTACTGGCAGAACTTTTTAGCCGGTTAAATTTACGGTACGGTTTGGACGGGGATCGCGGGCGGTCTTTTTGATATGAATTTTTACGGCGGTTGTGTGGCTGCCGCGGTCGTGGCTTTTGAAAGCGAGTGCCATTAGTTCGGGACGAAGGAGCTTTCCCCGGCGGCAAGGCTGGTAAAGCCAGCACCGGCAGGGTTTTTCTAATCAGCCGTTCAATTTTTTTAATGTCAGATTTTTCCGGCGGGGTGACAAAAGAAATGGCTTTGCCATATTTGCCAATTCGTCCGGTCCGGCCAATCCGGTGAACATAATCCTCTGAATTATCCGGAAGATCAAAGTTAATAACCAAAGAAATATCTTGTACGTCAATACCGCGAGCGGCAATATCGGTTGCGACCATAACTCTAAATTTTCCCTTGGTAAAACCGCTCAGCGCGGCTTGGCGTTGGGTTTGGGAGCGGTTGGAGTGAATTTCAGTCGCGGTATGGTTGAGCTGGCGGATGTCTTGGGCGATGCGTTTGGCGCCATATTTTGTCCGGGAGAAAATAAGTACTTTGTCGTTCGCGTATTTTTGCAGCAGCGAATCGAGCAACCGCATTTTATCGTTTTTAGAAACAACAAACACTTCTTGTTCAATATTTTCCGCGGCAGTCCCTTGCGGTGCGATTTCAATTCGCAGCGGTAGTTTCATAAACGCGCTCGCCAGCGCCGAGATGGCTTTTGGCATGGTGGCGGAAAAAAGCATGGTTTGCCGCTCTTTGGGCACCGTTTGTAAAACGCGTTTTATTTGTGGCAAAAAACCAATGTCTAGCATGCGATCGGCTTCGTCAAGGGTGACTATTTTTACCTGATTTAGTTTGTAGAGGCCTTGATCCATTAAGTCAACTAAACGCCCGGGGGTGGCAATCACAATATGAGGGGTTCGCTTTAAGGATTTGATTTGCTCCTGTTGCGAAGCACCGCCAATAATTACCGATGAGCGTAAGCCCAAAGGCGCGCCAATATCTTTAAGCGCCTGTTCAACTTGCAGCGCGAGTTCGCGGGTCGGAACCAAAATTAAGCCTTGGCCATGATGTCGGGCAATTCGTTGAATCATCGGAATGCCAAAAGCGAGCGTTTTGCCGGTGCCAGTTTGGGCAATACCTACGACGTCTTTGCCGTCTAGCGCGCTTGGGATTACTTGGTGTTGGATTGGCGTGGGTATGTTAAATCCTTTTTGAGCAAGGACGGCTAGAAATTTTTCACCAATTCCAAGTTCGCTAAATTTGCTAGTTATTTGCGCTGTTTGTGTCATATAAAAATGTGTGACCCAATATTCTTAAAGGTCACACTGACACAAGAAGATTCGAGTCGCTAAGCATAATTGCGCTTAGCATGAATTAATGCCAAAGTATAGCTGAAAGAATAATTTTTGTCAAGCTGATTTAATATCAGTTACAATTTTTTTGTTGTAAACTTTGTCTTTTGATAATTGCGCAATAAATTTTTCAATAGTTTCTTTTTGAGCATCGCTAGTGTAATAAATTGCTGAACGATATTGCGTGCCGGTATCCGCGCCTTGTTGGTTTAGCGTGGTTGGGTTGTGCGTAGCGAAAAAGACTTCCAAAATATCATTCAGGGAGATAATGGCAGGATCAAATTCAACTTTAATAACTTCGGCGTGGTTGGTAGTGCCGGCACAGACTTGTTCGTAAGTGGGATTTTGAGTGTCCCCGCCAGCGTAACCAGGTGCGACAGAGATGACGCCTTTTAACTCACTAAAAACAGCTTCCGTACATTAAAAACATCCGCCACCTAATACTATTGTTTCTTGTTTTGGTTGTGCCATACGATTATTTAATGGTATCAGCCAAGGCGCCGCTCATGGAGGCTGGAAAACCTACAATCACCGTTCGCTTAAAGGCCAATAACCAGTCGGTTGACCATGGCGCTTGACCGATAAGGACTAAGATTAGCGTTACAACTCCAAAAGATATTAAATAAGTCAAAATTAAACGTTTAATAAAATCAAAGCCAAATTGTTTTAGCCGGCCTTTGTAGGAATTAGAATAGATAAAAGCGGCGACAAACAGTAGTGAAATAGCCAGTAAAATTAATACATTTAACATCGGCATGGATTGGCCAAGCCGCCACGCTTCCTCAGTGTAACTTACCGGGATAGAAATAATTGCCGCCCCCACAATCACTTGGAAAAAATCACGAGGATGAAATTTAACGGTTAGGGGAGAAAGCGCTTTGTGCAAAATGTTCCCGGCCTCATCTTTGACGGTGGTTAGCTCTCGTAGTTTACCCGCAACTTTTACAATCTCGCGCCGTGATTGAAGTTTTTCTGACATAGTTTGACCTCGCGCCCTAGGAGAACATTTTTTGGCCGGAGTGGTTCCAGCGTTTTTGCAGATGCATCATGGATATCAAATAAATTATTCCAACCAGAATAAAAATCGGATAACTAGAAGTGATAGACATGCCTATGTTTTTTCCGAGTAGGCCAACTAATCCCAAATTAACACCTGAAACGATACTGACAAAAAAAGCGGCAAGGTCTATTTTATTTTTATGGCCGAAAAGTTTTTGTTTGCTTTGGTTCCAGCGATAGACCATGTAGATGGCCGCAACTCCTGAAATTAGATAAGCCACTGCGTGAAGAGATGACAAGGTGCCAATTAAGCTGGACGGCGAGTAGGCGATAAAGGGCGGGGTACCGCCTAAAAACAGTGCCACCGCGGCAATTACTAATCTCGCTTGCGACCACAAGAAGGCGTATTTGTCTAATTGTTCTGGTTTAGTGTATTTCTTTTTCATACGATTTAGTTATTAATTAATTGACGGAGTGTCTTTAGTTTTTAATTGTTTAATTATGAATTGCGCAACGATTAATCCAGCAATTATTAAAGTCACATGAAAGCCATATTCTATAAATAAAAGATAAACAAAATTGTGCTCGTCGGTTACGCGATGAATATTGTCATGCGGCCACCAAGAAATTAAAAGCCACACAGAAGCTATCAATACGACTAAGTCCCGCTGGGCTAGGCGCCAATAAAGTAGAAGGGCGATACCGATTCCAAAGGCAACGGATTCAAAAATACTTAAAATTACAAAAAATGGGATTAAATTTGATTGCGGCGTTTCAGCGCCTGCTGGGTCGGGCCAAATAATTCGGCCGGTAGCCATAGTGAGGGCGGCGAGGATAATAGTTATAGCTATAAATAATGTTTTGCGATTCATATTTTTGATTAATAAAAAAAGTTTTGGCTAGGCTAGGTAAGTAATAATTAGCGACATAACCATTAAGCTAACAAGAGTGTTTGAGGCATTTAAAAAAAATAGTTTCCATGGTCGGCCCTCCCAAAGGACACTTCCGGCTTGGGTGGTGGCGACATATCCAAGCCATATCCAAAAGGCTAGTTGCAAGGCGAAAATACCTCGACCTACGCCGCCTCCAAAAAAATCACTCCACACAAAAGCATCATGAGCCAATACAAAAGCCATGACTAGCGCGGCCACCAATCCGCCCGCCATTGATTGCAGTGGGGTCATTTTCATTTTTTTCATATCGTCGTCGCTTAGGCCCACAAGCGCCTTCCATTGTTTGCCAAATAGCGGCCCATACCAAATAATCCCGATAATCATATAGGCAACAGCCGCGAATATGACAGCGAGATAATTAATTTGAATGTTTGGCATAAGCTTATAATTAATGATTATTTATTTAAGATTCTTCTCCCTTTATTATACCAAAAGCTAAGTTTATAAAACAGTGAATTTATTTTGAAAAATTATATTCTTCAATCATATGCCAATCTTTGACATAGCCCCCGGTATAGTAAACTGAAAGTTTATCGACTATAAATTCTAATTGTAATTTAGTGCCAACCTCAGAAATAATTTTTTTCTTTTCATTAGCTTCAAGATTACCATAGATCAAACTTAAATGTGGCGTATAGTCCTCTTCAAGAACAAAAAGTTCTTGGGCTATTTTATTGGCTTGCATCACCATTGGTGTTGGCTTAGCTTTAATCATCAGGCATCCGTAGTAGGCATCAATATAGAATAGATCTTGCAATTTGATAGTATAGGGTTTTAACTTTTTAGCAATCTCGCCGCCCCTGGTTACCACTTCATTTTTGGGTTTATACATCAGACCAACCAAAGTCACATGCGGTTCAAAAGTGTAAGTATTATATCTTTTGGCAAAATCATTAATTTCCCTTTGTAATTTTTTTTTTGGCTTCACCAGTTGCTTTTAACCAAATAGAATAATTTTTTTCTAGTTTCATAAAAATAGTATAACAAAAGCCGCCAGGGTTGGCGACTTTTGTTTATGGCGCTGGGTGTCAAGTTTACTTAATGTTATTGGTAATCACTTTTATTGCTTCGTGTTTCGTTTCTAACACATTTGTTAGCGTTTGGAATACACGCCCACCTAATCCTTCTTTATTTTTACCGCTGGCAAAAAATGCCCACCACGGAAATTTTACTTTGACCCGCTCTTGCTTATCAATTTCTACTGTTGCGGTCGCTTGGATTGGAATGAAACCAAATAATTTAACTTCTTGCTTTACTTTACTTTCGATTTTTTCAAAGTTTAGTGAAATTTCTTCCATTGGCACATCATCAGCGTGCGCGCCTTGCAGTAAAATATCTTCAATTTGTTTCTTGCCTGCTTGGCTTGGTTTATCTTCGCCAGCGCCACTTAAAAGAATGGCAAAAGTTGATTCTCGTGAGTCATCGCTGAATTTGTCATCAATTTCGTCCGGTTCAATGCCTCCTTGCTCAGTATTTGGAATTTGGCCGGTAATAATTGGCTGATCTTCATCACCATTAGTTTCTTCAGCATTGTCACTATTAAATTTACTGTCAATCTCATCAGGCTCCACGCCGGGCGCCGCCGATTCTCCTTTCTCAACTTTAAATTCAGTTTCGACATTACCTTTGGCTGAGTCGCCATCATCGGTAGTGCGAGCATCAATCTCATCAGGCTCCACGCCGGGCGCGGAAGAGTCGATGGCTTCACCGTCTACCCCTTCGTATTTGATGTAGTAGGCAGCATAAGTAAGATTAGGCAATGCGATTAAGAGTAGCATCAAAGTAAAAACAGCTTTTTTCATAAGATTAAATTATTAATTTAGTCTCGTAATTTTATCAAAAAATAAGCTTCTAGTCTATTACCTTTTAATTATCTATGCGGGCAGCCGGGCCAACAACACGGCCGGCGCATGCCATCATTTAATTCCTCAATCGTCCGCCGAATGCGGCGAGCGCGGGTTTCGGGCTTTTTAGCATCCTCAACCCAGCAGATAAATTCGTTGCGGGCAAGGGGAGTAATATCATCCCAAGCAGCCTGAGCTTTTTTTGCATTAGACAGGCTATTTTTTAAATCAGTTGGCAATGCATGCATTGGTCTAAAAGGTGCTTTTTTATTTATCATAAAATTATTCTATCAAAAAATCGCCATTACGGCGATTTTTTTTAAAAAAGTTATTAACAATAAATGTTAAGCTTTTTGAACATTGGTAGCGGCTGGCCCTTTGTCTGTTTGTTCAACGTCGTAGGTGACAGAATCGCCTTCTTTTAATTCATCGAAACCAACTCCATTGAGTTTGTCTGCGTGAAAGAATACGTCTTTGTCGCCGCCTTGGCTGATAAAACCGAAGTTTTTACCGTCTACTATTTTCTTAATAGTTCCTTGCATATGTAGATACAGAAATAAAGTGAATTAATGTTGCGATAGTAAAAAGAAATTCGACTGCATTTCTATAGCTACTATACTTTGCGGCTTAAGTTAAAATTGGCCCAAGCCGGCATCAAGCTTTTAAACTTTCTTTAGTTTAAGAAGCAGGGCTGAGTTTAACATAAATAGTCAAATTTGTCAATAGACGAAATAAGGGTATACCACAGCAGTTGGAACAGGCTATAGCGTTTTTTGTAAGTAGGTATGGGGGCTTTCAAAGATTTCCGGTGAGCAAAATCTGACGCAAAATTC
>PEZZ01000027.1:9999-28414 GCA_002773845.1 Candidatus Buchananbacteria bacterium CG10_big_fil_rev_8_21_14_0_10_42_9 | reverse complement strand
AGAATATCAATCGGGGCATCCGCCAAAAAGTGCGCCGCGGCGAGTGGCTGACAAAAGCGCCGTTTGGATATGTGAATAATCCGCGCACGCGGAACATTGAGCCACATCCCGTAAATGCGCGAATTGTGAAGCGCGCTTTTGAGGAGTACGCAAAAGGAACGCACACCTATAAATCACTGTCGCACTTTATGGCGGATTTGAGCAAAACAAAGTCCGACGGAACGCCATTTGCCAAAGCTTCCATCAAAAACTTCCTCTCTAACCGAGCGTATATCGGCATGACGCACCACAAGGGTGAATGGTTTGATGGAAGCTTTGAGCCAATCGTTTCTCCGCGATTGTTTGAAGCTGTCCAGAAAATGCTTGCGAAAAAAGCGAGACCACAGAACCGTAGGGCTAAGCATAATTTTCCGCTCACCAATCTTTTTCGCTGTGGCGAATGTGCGAGCATGTTTACCGCACAATTTGCAAAAGGCAATGGCGGTGTGTATCGCTATTATCGCTGTACCAAGAAGCGCGGTACATGCTCGCAAAGCTATGTACAGGAAAAAGATTTGGTGAGCCAGATACAGACACGGCTTCAAACAATTTCACTTTGCGATGCGTACACAGATTGGATGTTGAAGGAAATCGATAAGTGGGAACGCAAGGAAACTGCCGCCTCGCAAAGTGAAATTCAAAATCTTGCTACTGAAATCAAAGCGAGCGAGGCGCGCTTGGAAAAGCTTGTCTCGACGTATTTGGATGGCGATGTACCAAAAGAAATTTATTTGAAAAAGAAAGATGAAGCTATGCGCGCCACCGCCGCTTTGAAAGCCAAAATGAAAGATTTTGAACGCGGAGGAAACAATTGGGTCGAACCTTTGCGGGAGTGGGTTTTGGATACGAAACAAGCCGCTTTTTTATCCTCATCCGCGGATTTGAAAGAAATTCGCTCCTTTGTCCAAAAAATCGGAACGAACCATGTGGTTCGTAACAAAACCGCGCACTTTTCCGTGCCCTCGCCCTCGCAATTCGTCGCGAAGGTGAGGAAAACTGGGGGCTTTCCGAACGGCTTTCCTTCCCGCGCGCCTGCGGCGCGCGGCCACTCTGCGCTTTCAGAACGAGAAGTTTTGTTTGGTGGAGATAGAGGGATTCGAACCCTCGGCCTCCTGCTTGCAAAGCAGGCGCTCTAGCCAACTGAGCTATATCCCCGTAATAAAGGTTAAAAATTCACAGTCAACAATTAACTTTTTATTTTTTGTTTTCTAGCCTCCGCTAGAAGCGGATCAGCCTTTGGCTGAAACTGAGCTATATCCCCAAGTTTATTGTAGCCCTATATTGAACCAGTTAATTATGGTCGCGTTCAGTAAAGCCGTCATTAAATTAAAGGTGATGATAAAACCGATAATACTTACAATAATGCCAAGAAGCTTATAGAATAGCCGGCTACCGCCCTCAGTGCCTAAGTAACGTTCCGCAAACGGTACGCGGCCAAAAGCTCTCAAAATCAATTCTGATTTTATAGTGATTAAGGCACCAACTACAACAATAATTAAACCTAAAATAATTCTCATACTACCATTGTATCATACGCTTTGATGTGACGTCATACGTTCTAGATATTACATTAGAGTGGTGGGCGCTAAGGGATTTTCACCCCCACACCATTTGGTGGGTCCGAAGGGATTCGAACCCCTGACCTCCTCGGTGTAAACGAGGCGCTCTAACCAACTGAGCTACGAACCCGCAAAAAGGTGCGGTGGCGCGAACCCCTGACCTCCTCGGTGTAAACGAGGCGCTCCCCGCCCGACTGAACGATGTCAGTCGTTCGGCGGGTAACCTCCGCCAAAGGCGGATCAGCCTCTGGCTGAAGCTGAGCTAAGCGCCCAATTTGGCAGGTGGCCAATGGCTAATAGCAAATAGTTTATCTGAATACAATTTGCCATTAGCTACTAGCCATTTGCTAATCGGTGCGGACGGATGGGCTCCCGCCTGAATGACTTCAGTCGGGCAGGTGAACCCTCATAGCCTAATGGCCACAGGCCCCTCAAGCCGGAGCCTGCCCCCTCACCTTTGAGCTTTTGCTGTGGTGGGGACGAGAGGATTTGAACCTCCACCCTCATAATGAGGACAGGCCCCTCAAGCCTGCGTGTCTACCAATTCCACCACGTCCCCGTAAAGGGCCAAAGGTGAGGGGTGAATCTACCAATTCCACCACGTCCCCGTAAAAGTAGATGGCTGTGCCTACCAGCCTGCCTGCCGGCAGGCAGGTTCCACCACGTCAGCCCTTAAGCGATTTTCTTTTCGCGTAAACGTTTTTTGGAACTTCTTAGGAAGTATAGCTTCGAGCGTCGCACCCGAGCCTGTTTTACAGGCACAATTTTTTCAATTAAAGGGGAGTGTATGGGGAAAATTTTTTCAACGCCAATACCCTCAGAAATTTTTCTAACCGTTATGGTTGCTCCTTGGCCCATGCCGCCTTTCCGGGCGATAACAATACCTTCAAAGATTTGAATGCGTTCTTTAGATTTGTCTGCATCTTTACCGCGTCCAACATCCTTAATGCGCTGGTGAACTTTGATGGTCATGCCTGGTTTAATGTCAGTTATATTCATGCCGGCCTTGCCTTTAACTTTTTTCTCTTTGGCCGATTTAGAGTCTTCAGTTTTAGCCTCGTCTTGGTTGTCAGTTTTTTCTGCCATTATATGCTTTATATTAATTAGTTACTGGCATAGTGTACACAAAGAGCACGATTTTGTCAATGCTTGAAATATTCCATTTTAAGATTAAAGGTGCTTTTCTATTATTTTACTAGCTTGCTCAATCGTAGCCTCGATTTTCCCCTGTTTATTTATGACCACGTAGTCATACGCTTTTTTGTGCCGCAGAAAATTTTTGGTAAAAGCTTCACGCTTATTAATTTCTTCTAGCGTGTCTTGGCCGCGTTTAATGAGCCGCTCCTTTAATACGGCGTAGGATTCAGGGGCAATGAGAATGGCAATAGCTTGGGGGAATATTTTTTTAATGGTTTCAACTCCCTGCCAATCCACTTTCCAAAAGATCGGCTTGCCGGCTTTCATTAACCGTTCAATTTCAGCATAGGTACAGCCGCGATATTTATCATATACCTTGGCCCATTCAATGAATTTTTCGGCTTGAGCTAATTTTTTAAATTTGGCTTCAGTTACAAAGTAGTAGGGGTTTCCCTCGCGCTCTCCTTGCCTTTTAGCGCGCGTGACAGTCGTAATCACACGGTTAAATTTGTACTTACCTTGCAGCCGTTCAATGACCGTATCTTCTCCAGCGCCTGATGGTCCGGAGATAATAAAGATTGGCGGATTTTTAGTTAGCTTTTTTAAGCCCATGTAAAAATGTTTTTAATTCGGTTGGTAGTTTTGCTGTAAATTCTTTGTATTCATTATTTAAATCCTTGAAACCAAGCGTTGTGGCATGTAAAAATAATCTATCTAAAGGATGCTTGGCGGCTTGATTATGATATTTTTTAATGGCGTATGTGGTGTCTCCGGCTATGGAATTACCAAGCGCGGTTAGATGCACTCTGATTTGGTTGGTCCGCCCGGTTTTAATTGTTATTTTTAGCAAAGTAAAGTGCAAAAATTCTTTCTGTGTTTCATATTTTGTTATGGCTGTTTTGTCGGTGCGTTGAAAGCGCCGGCCGTGATTACGCGGGTGGGCGGCCATTTTAAAACCGACTGTGCTTCTGCCAATTGGGATGTCAATTGTACCTTCCGGTTCTGATAGCCTTCCATGAACTAATGCAGTGTAAATTTTTGTCACTTTTCGCTCCCGGAACTGTTCTTTTAAATGTTCATACATTTTTTGGGTTTTGGGTATAACCATGACCCCGGAAACATTTTTGTCTAAGCGGTGAATTATTCCCGCGCGGTAGTGTTCTTCGCCAACCGCGGCCAGGCCAGGAAATTTTTTAAGCAGGCGATTAACGAGTGTTTTTTTCTCACCCTTGGCAGTTTCGTGCACCAATAACCCCGCCGGTTTATTGATGACTAAGTAGTCGTTAGTTTCAGCAATGATTTTAAAGGGCTTGATTTTGCCCAGTGGTTCAGCTGGCGCTTGCGTTTTGGGCATACTAACAAAAGAAACAATTTCGCCCGGCTTGAGCTCGTAGTGGGGGGATTTGATTTGGTTATCAACCAGTACGCTACCGGATTTAATTTGTTTTTGAATTTGGGAGCGGGTGGATTTACTTTTGCCGGCTAAAAATTTATCCAGGCGTTTATGCGCATCGGTTTCCGTAATAGTAATCGGCTGTCTCATGTATCGTAATTCTATCCTAAAATGAGGTGATTCACAAATTAGCTTTCAACATCAATTGGTTCAGACCACAAAGCGCGTTTTCGTTCTTCTTCTAATGCTTGGACATTAGGGTCTAGGGCCGCCAATTTTTCATCTGACAACTTGTTTAGCTCAACTAATTTTTTGGCGAGGTATCTTTTGGTATTTTTTTTGGGATTTTCCAAGACTTCACCAAGCAACGCGTCGAGCAGATAGGCTATACGCCGGCTCGGGGAGATTCCAAGAATTTGCATCACGTCATTGCCATTAAGTTTTAACATTTTGCGCGAAATCGGGTCAGATTGAACTTCGCGAAAGCGCTTTTGCATCTCAATTAACTTGTACGGCACCGCCTTGGGCCGGCCCATGCCAATGCGGTCACAAATGCGCACTTTTAACAGGTCTTCAATGTTTTCTGGTCCGATACGACTAAGCAAGCGGCGAACGCCAGCGTCGCTGACTTGATCCAAGGCGTAATAAAACATATGCTGGCGCACCAGATGCGTTACCTTGTCTTGTAGTTCGTTTGAGTATTTGAATCGCTTTAAAATATCTTTAGTCATTTTAGCGCCAACTGTTTCATGGTCATAGAAAGTAGCGTTAACGCCGGTGCCTTTTTTGGTACGAGGTTTGCCAATGTCGTGAAATAGAGCGGCTAAGCGAACAGCCAAATTAAATTTTCGTCGGGCGGCAGTTTCCAAGGCACGGATATTGTGCTCAATTACTGTATATATATGATTTTTGTTTTGGGCCACACCGTCACCTTCAACAAGTTCGGGAACCAATACTTCAAGTAAGCCGAGTTTTAACATTAGGCGAATGCCCGCACCTGCATTATCTGACATGATGATTTTGTTAAACTCGTCTTGAATGCGCTCCGCTGCCATGCTTGTAATATATTTGGCGTGTGCCGTGATAACGGCGGCAGTTTTTGGCTCAAGCGTAAAGTTAAGCTGGGTAGCGATTCGCACTGCGCGCAACATGCGCGTGTAATCTTCTTCAAATCGCGCTTTAGGCGTACCGACGGTTTTGATAATTTTAGCTTTTAAATCTTTGGCACCATCGAACGGATCAATTAAAACATTTTTGTCGGAAAGCGCCATGGCGTTAATCGTAAAATCTCGCCGTTCTAAATCTTTTTCAATTGGCAAATGAGGATCGGCGGTGATGTCAAAGTCGTGGTATTTGCCGGTACCAAACGAATGCTCGGTTCGCGGCAAAGCAATATCAATTTCCTCGCCGCCGTAACCTTTCGGCCGAAATTTCAACACGCCAAAATGTTTACCAGCTAGAGTAACGGTGCCATGGTTTTTCAAAAACATTTCCAATTCTTTGCCTGATACACGGCGAATAACAAAATCAAAATCTTTTGTCTCTCGTCTAAGCAAAATATCGCGCACCGCACCGCCCACTAAAAAAACTTCACTTTGAGGAAAGTGCTTTTGAAAATCCTTAATAAAGGCAAATTCTTTTGCTTTGGTAATTTTAGAGAAATTGAGTGCCATGGATTTTACTTCCAGGAATCTTTGAGCATTAATTTTAATGCTCTTTTACCTTGATTCGTTTTGAGATATTTTTCTCTTCTTTTGGCGTCTATTTTATTTTGGAATCCATCATAGAAGATGAGGTCAAAAGGTCTATACGGCTTTGTTGCTTTCGACAGACCACTTTGGTGCTGCTTAAACCTTTGTTTAAGGTTAACAGTATATCCAACATAGCGCCACTCTGACTTTTTGCTTTTTATTAGATAGACGTAGTGCATAGTACGATTTAGGGTGCCCTAAACCAGAGCACAGCACGGTTCAGGGCTACCCCAAACCGTGTTGCTCAGCAGCTCTGGTTTGGGGTGGGTTCTAGAGGATTCGAACCTCTGACCTCTTCCACGTCAAGGAAGCGCTCTAACCAACTGAGCTAAGAACCCGTGTATAAAAATGTTATGTTGTAACGTGCCGGCTGTCTCGCTCTTTGCATCAGCGCTTCCCGAAGCGCTCCCCGCCCGTACCGAACGTCGGTACGTTCGGGCGGGTAACCTCCGCCAAAGGCGGATCAGCCTCTGGCTGAAACTGATCCGCCTTCGCCAAGGCTTCGGCCGGACGTGGCTAAGAACCCGTGATTGCAAATGGCGAGTAGCAAATAGTTTTATTTAATTCAATTTGCCATCGGCCATAAGCCATTGGCCAGCGGGTGGTGGGCCTGGGAGGAATCGAACCGCCGACCCCCGCCTTATAAGGGCGGTGCTCTAACCGCTGAGCTACAGGCCCATTTTTACTTAAAAAGTTCAATAAAATGCCACCACATGATACCGTATTTAGTATAGCAAATCAAGGGTTTTAATTTATGCACTAAATTATATTAATTTACTATGCCATAAAAAGAGTTCCCTCTCCCACAGGGAGAGGGAGTCTATATTATCAACTTTTTAAGTTCTGTGGTGAGTGCTTGTTCAGCTTCAATTGGTGTGCCCTTGAGCGCAATAGTAACTTTAAATTTTGTGCCTGAAGGTTTGAGTGACTTTAAGCTTTGGAGTAAGTCAGTTTGGTTAAAACTAGTAATAAGCGCCTCTAGCCCCCCTGGCTCTTTTTGGTACAGCAAGGCAAAAATTTGGGCGCTTGGCATTTGCGAAATAAGTTCTTCACATACAGCATCAAGTTCATGGTCTTCTGTTCCGGCGCTTAGAAAATCATCAGCGGTCAGCACCGACCAAACTAATTTATTTTGTTCAGCACTTTTTAGTTTTGTTAATACCCTGCCCCATAAATTTAATGTGGTGACGCTACGGGAACGATACAATTTACCAATAATCATTTCCCGGTCGGCACCAGCATCCATCAGCTGGCTGGCTAAATGCAAAGTTTCCGGCGTGACCGATTTACTCTTAAAGCTTTGGGTTTTGGCAATCATGCCGGTGAGCAGGCAATTTGCAATTTGGTCATCCAAGACGAGTTCCGGATTTGTGCGCAGGAGCTTATAAACAGTTTCAGCGGTGGAAGTGTCGTTAATTTGAACATGGTTGATTTGGCCGTACTGTTCATTTTGCGGGTCGCAGTCAATGTTGATAATCGGCGTAGCTAAAAAAAAGTCAATATTGTTTTGGTATAAGGGTCCAAGGCTTGGCAAGTCAATTACACCAGCGGTAATGATTAGATCATGTTTGTAGTTGGAAGTGGTAATTCTGGCATCGCTAGATGTTATGCCACCATCGTGAGGGGTAATAAAAATGTGCAACTTATTATCTACAAAGTTATAGCTAAAGTCTTTAATTTTATCTTTGGCGACGTTGAGTTTGACGACTAGTTGTTGCAGCGAATCAAGTTTAGGTTTGATTTTATCTAAATTTGGTAAAAATGAAATATTTGGGCTGGTAGTAAAATTGGCACACGCAATCTCTGGTTTTAAGCCAATTTGACTTAATAGCAAATAAAGCGCCAAGGCTGACGCTAACCCATCAATTTCTTTAGGTTGAAAAACAATGAGCGGATTTTGACTGCGTTTAAGTTGCCCCCAAATTTGTTGTTCGGTAGATAATGCCATAATTTTGTGCTCTTTTTTGTTTTTTGCCACATCTTATGTGGTTTGCCGCAGGGGGAGGCAACAAAAAAAGAATAGGTAATATTAGCGAAATTGGATAATTTTGTCAATGCTTCAAAAGAGTTGAAAAATGGGGAGTTTTGGGCTAAAATAAGGCAGTATATGAAAGAATTGCCGAAAGCTTACGACGCTTCTAAAATTGAAGATGAAATTTATAAAGCCTGTGAAGACTCAGGTTATTTTAATCCGGATAATTTACCGGGCAAGCGTAAAGAGTCATTTACTATTTCCATGCCGCCGCCCAATGTGACTGGAGTATTGCATGTCGGCCATGCGGTCATGCTTGCAATTCAAGATATTGTGATCCGGTTTCAGCGCATGCAAGGCAAGAAGGCGCTGTGGCTACCGGGCGTGGACCATGCGGCGATTGCAACACAAGCTAAGGTGGAAAGGGATTTGTACGAAAGAGACAAAAAAACGCGGCATGATTTGGGGCGGGAAGAGTTTTTAAAGCGAGTGAATGATTTTGCGATGGAGTCACGAAGCACGATTGAGAATCAAATTCGCAAGATGGGCAGTTCTTGCGATTGGTCACGTGAACGCTACACTCTAGACGAAGGTTTATCCATGGCCGTTCAGCAAGCTTTCATTGAAATGTATAAAGCTGGGTTAATTTACCGCGGACATCGGATTGTAAATTGGGATCCTAAATTACAAACCACAGTCTCTGATGATGAAATTGAATATATTGAAGTTGCCGAACCATTTTATTATATGCAATACGGCCCGTTTGAAATTGCTACCAGCCGGCCGGAAACAAAGTTTGGCGATAAGTATGTGGTCATGCACCCAAAAGACAAGCGCTATAAAAATTATAAGCATGGGGAGAAATTTGAAGCGGAGTGGATTAATGGAAAAATTACCGCTACGGTAATTAAGGATGAAGCGATAGATATGGAACTTGGAACTGGGGTGATGACGATTACGCCTTGGCATGACGCAACTGATTTTGATATAGCTGAAAGGCACAATTTAGATAAAGAACAAATTATTGATTTTGATGGCAAGCTTTTACCGATCGCCCAAGAATTTACCGGTATGCCAATTGCCGAGGCTCGTAAAAAAATTGTGGCTAAGCTGAAGAAAAAAGTCTTACTTACAAAGGTAGATGAAAAATATGTTCATAGTGTAGCGACCAATATGCGTGGCGGCGGCACCATTGAGCCACAAATAAAAGAACAATGGTTTGTGGATGTGAATAAGCCGGTTAAAAAGTTTGGCGGCAAGTCGCTGAAAGATAAGGCATTAGAAGTTGTAAAAAAAGGTGAGATAGAAATTATACCGGACCGCTTTAACAAGGTTTACTATCATTGGTTGGAGAATTTACGCGATTGGTGTATTTCGCGCCAAATTTGGTTTGGGCACCGAGTTCCCGCCTGGTATAAAAACGGCGAGATGAAAGTTAGCACCACATCACCGGGCGATGGCTGGGAGCAAGACCCAGATACGCTCGATACATGGTTTTCGTCTGGACTTTGGACTTTTTCCACGCTTGGTTGGCCAGAAAAAACTAAAGATCTAGCTACTTTCCACCCGACCGCGCTGATGGAAACAGGTTATGATATTTTGTTTTTTTGGGTGGCGAGGATGATTATCATGTCAACTTTTTTGCTGGAAGAGATTCCCTTTAAACATGTTTATTTACATGGGTTAGTGCGCGCTAAAGGCGGTGCCAAAATGTCTAAGTCGCTTGGTAACGCGATTGATCCGCTAGATGTAGTAAAAAAGTACGGGACTGACGCGGTGCGGCTAAGTTTAGTCATTGGTGCGACACCGGGGAACGACGTGCAGATGTATGATGAAAAAATTGCCGGGTTTAGAAACTTTACCAATAAGCTTTGGAACATTTGCCGTTTTATTTTGATGACGGTGGAAGAACCTAAATTAGTAACCAAAGCGCCCAAACCAAAAACCGATGCTGACGAATGGATTTTGAATTTATTGCACGCTGAAGTACAAGCGCAGACAAAATTACTAGAAACGTATCAGTTTTCTCAAGCTGGCGAACGATTGCGTGATTTTACTTGGAACGAATTAGCCGATTGGTATTTGGAAATTGCCAAAATTGAAAAAGGGAAAGATGAAATTTTGCTTTACATTTTACAAACCATTTTGAAGTTATGGCATCCGTTTATGCCGTTTGTGACCGAAGAGCTTTGGAAGAATTTAAATCATGACATGTTAATGATTCAAAATTGGCCGGAGGCGAAAGGCAAAACCAGGCCTAATGATTTTGTGTTAGTAAAGGACATTATCGCTATGATTAGAAATTTGCGGGCGGAAAATAAAATAGCGCCAAGTCAAAAAATAAATGCTACAATAATAGCGGGTAAGCAAGAAAAAATTGTCAGTCAAAATATTGAAATTGTTAAAGGCTTAGCGCGGTTAGAAAATTGTGACGTTATGAAAACTGGCGAGCGGCCGACACAATCGTTAACCAAGGCAATTGGTGGACTAGAAATACATCTTTTAGTTGACGACAGTGGTCAGCAAGAGCAAATTGCCAAAGAAATAGGCAGTGTTGAAAATTATATTTCACAGATAGAAAAGAAGTTAGCCAACAAAGAATTTGTCAAAAACGCGCCTAAAGAAATTGTAGACGCGGAAAAAGAAAAATTAGTCGCTCAGCAAGAGAAATTAAATGTGTTAAAAGCCAGAGTAAAATGACACGGAGTGTCATCCTGAACTTGATTCAGGATCTCATCAAGATAGAGATTCCGGATCAAGTCCGGAATGACAAAAAATTTATATGATAAAAACTGACGAACAGAAAATTAAAGAAGTTTTAACTCGGGGGGTAGAGAATGTTTACCCTGCCCCGGAAGTTTTAGAGAAAGCTTTGAAGTCCGGCAAGAAGCTTCGCATTTACACTGGCATTGACCCAACCGGAAAACTTCATATTGGACATGGTGTAGTTTTGCTAAAACTGCATCAGCTACAAGAGCTTGGCCACGAAATAATAGTTTTGATAGGTGATTTTACCGGGCGAATTGGGGACCCAACCGACAAACAAGCGGTGCGGCAAAAGCTGAGTCGGGATGAGGTCAGAAAACATTCCAGTAACTACAAACAACTAGTTACTAAAATATTAGGCGGGAAGCGCACGAAAGTTCGTTTTTTGCACAATGAACAGTGGACCCAAAAATTAAAACCAGATGATTTGTTAGAATTAGCTTCAAATTTTACTGTGGCACAGCTATTGGAACGTGATATGTTTCAAGAAAGGATTAAAAAAGGCAAGGAAATTTATCTGCATGAGTTTTTATACCCGATATTTCAAGCCTACGATGCAGTGACGATGGATGTTGATATGCAAGTTGGTGGTAATGACCAGACGTTCAACATGCTTGCCGGCAGGACATTAATGAGTAAGTTAAAGAATAAGGAGAAATTTGTGCTAACGACTAAATTATTAGTTGATCCGACCGGAAAAAAGATGGGCAAAACTGAAGGTAATTTAATTGCGTTAACCGATGAACCGGCTGATATGTATGGCAAAGTAATGTCTTGGCCAGATGAACTAATTGGATTGGGTTTTGAGTTGTGTACGGCAGTACCAATGGATGAATTAGCAAAAATTAAGGCTGATTTATCCCAAAGCTCTAATCCAAAATCATTGAAGATGCGTTTAGCCAAAGAAATCACTACGCTTTTTCATGATGCTAAAGTAGCGGCAGAAGCGGAAAAGCGTTTTGAAACGGTGCATGTGCAACATGATGTACCCGAAGAAATTGATGTTATGGCAACAAGCGATAACAATATTATTGAAACTTTAGTCCAGACTAACTTAGCCAGCTCCAAATCAGAAGCGCGGCGTTTAGTTGAGCAACGAGGTGTTAAGGTTAATGGGGAAGTGGTGGATGAAAATCATACAGTTCAAGCCGGCGATATTGTCCAGCGCGGCAAGCGCCAGTTTGTAAAAATTAAATAATGGACATTGATTTTTTGGCTTTAGCGGTACAGTTATTGATATCGCTTTTTGTTTTCATTATTTTGCTGTCAGCTGTTAGCGCCACGGTAATGGCTGCACCTTGGGTACCAACACGCAGAACTGATATCAAACGCGCAATTAAGCTTACGCAAATTAAGCCAGGGCAGTTAGTATATGAGCTTGGCTGTGGTGATGGCCGGGTATGCATTGAATTTGCCAAAACTGGCGCACGGGTAGTAGGTTTTGAAAATTCTATAATTCCCTACATTGCCGCTCAGATTAGAGTCGCCCGATCAGGCTTAGGTAAACATATTACAATCAAGTACAAAAATTTTTTTAAGATTGATTATTCTAAGCCGGATGTTATTTATAATTATCTTTCGCATTCGGCGATGAAAAAATTAGAACCAAAATTTCAAAACGAAATGAAGCCAGGTTCTAAAATGGTGTCTTACGTTTTTCCGTTTCCAAACGTTAAGCCAACAGTTAGGGATAAGCCAGACGAAAATACCCTCTCAATTTACGTTTATGAAAAATGAAAAAAGAGAGATAGCCGTTTTAATTCCATATAAGATAGAAAATGGAGAGGTCCACGTGTTTTTACAGAAAAGAAGTGAAGACGCTAAGCGATTGCCAGATCATTTTGGGTTTTTTGGAGGAGGTGCCAAGGTTAACGAAACCGTTGAGGAGGCTATGCTAAGAGAGATCAAGGAAGAGTTAAATTATAAACCAAAAAAATATACATACCTTGGACATTTTGATTTTTCTACACATAGCATTGATGCTTTTTATTTTGAAAGCCCAGATGATTTTGAGAATGATATTACAATCATTGAAGGTGATTATGGTAAGTATTTTACAGACCAAGAAGCTTTAGACGAACCTAAATTGATTGATGAGGACAAGGTTGTGCTTAGGAGTCTTTTTAAAAATTTACAATCCTAAAAACAAAAACAGCCCCGCAGGGCCAATTCTTGTAGCGTTCACGCCACCGTGGCGAGGGGCGAAGCAATTGCATCAAGTCCAATCATGAGGTTTAAAATTGCTCCCGTTGGGCGTATAACATATGGTTTCGGCCGCAGGGAAGACTAGATTGCTTGATCTTCTCACCCCTCTACTAATTATGACGTAGCAAACGCCTAAGCGTTACGACATCAAAAAAAGCCGCTAATTTTAGCGATGTAAAAACCGCCTAGCAACGTCTGTTGCCGGCGGTTTTCGGTATGATGTGTGTACCGATTTGAGGATTCCTCAGCACGGTATTCACTATCACGTTTGGGCATTTAGCACTCGCGATATATACATCAATGCCAGCGCGGGCAGCCCTTTTGCCATGCTTTACTTTGGATTTCATTCCGCCGTTACTTTCACCAGGCATTTCTTGCAGACGGCTTTCAATTTTCCGTTCGGTGTAGCGCATTTCAGAAATGAGCTCACCAGTTCGAGGGTCAAGTACACCGTCCACAGTTGTAAGCATGATGAGGTGCTCAGCCTGTACATTAATTGCAAGCAATGATGCCAAAACATCATTGTCGCTGAGTACTGGCAGTGCGTCAATTTCTTCTTCGCTGACCGCATCGTTAGAGTTAACGATAGGGGTAATGCCGTCGCGAAGAGCCTTGAGTAGACCGTTAACGACAGTATGCCTACTCCTGCCTCGTAGCTGTTGGTCGGCAAATTGGATTTGTCCAACCAATAACCGATGCCGCCGCCAAAACGCCTTCTCCCAAGTTTGTTGCAGTTTTGGTTGCCCGATGCTGGCATAGGTTTGTGCGTCCATGCCATTACCATACTTTTGTTTGGCATGGTAAATTGCACCCGAGGCGACAACTATCACGTCATAGCCTAAGGCTTTGAGCGTCACTGCTTGGCTGACAATCGAGTGTATTACCTTGTAACGCCAGCCTCCTTTCGGCCCACACAAGGACTTGCTGCCGGCCTTGATTACCACAATTGGTTTGCTTGTCACTTGTTGCCTCCTTGCGATTAGCAAAGTTGGCCAAACAAAAAATCCCCATCTGGGGATATTCGCTTAGCGGTTTTGTGGTTACGCTTACATGACGAAACTACCCAGACAATGAGACCCGGTTACTACTGGCGGGTTTAGTTGTAGGTAGTTTTGTACTATAAGCATAAAATTATTCTAGCGGAAGCGATTATGAAAGTCAAGCCTGCGCGGCTTCTTGTTTGGCGATAATGTCTTTAACTTTCATTAAGGTTATCAGCGTACCGCGCTCTTGTTCACCTAATTTTGATTCAATGTACTTAATTGTTTCTTCCATATTAGGGATAAAGACGTATTCTAAGGCGTTGACCCGGCGGCGGGTTTTTTCAATTTCTTCGGCCAGCAAGCGAGCCGAATGTTCAATTTCAGCTAACTTAATCATGTCCTTTAACGCGGCGTTAAAGATAGTTAAACTGGCATCTAATTCAGATGGAGTAGTCGCTAAAGAGTAAGCGGCAAAATTACCTTCTTCCTTAAAAGTAAATTGTGGAATGTTCACGCTCATGACATTTTTAGTGTCGGCTTCTAATGTGACTTTTTTGCTCGGCATAACAAGGGCTGTGCTCATTAGTTCCGGACGCGTTTGGGCGGAAGCAAACAGAAATGTTTGGAAGCCTTGGCCTAAGTCTTTTTCAATTGTGGTACGCAAAACTTTGGCTTCGCGAATAATTGCCATAAACGCTTTCATCAAGCCGTCACGTTTTTGCTTGAGCAATTTGTACCCGCGTTCGGCACTTTTAAGCCTGACTTTTAACTTTAAAAGCTCTTGGCGGGTTGGGTTGATGTTTAATTTATTGGCCATAACAATTTGTCATTTCGACCGAAGTGGAGAAATATCAGTCGTGGTTAACGGTTGAGTTTCCTCGACTACGCTTGGGGGATGACCGCTACGCGGTCACCTTAGGTAAGTATTTAGCAATGTGTTCTTCTTTAACTTTTTTCAATTCGTCTTGCGGCAAGATGGTCATTAATTTCCAGCCAATATCAAGCGATTCTTCTAACGACCGGTCTTCATCGCGGCCTTGTTGAATAAATTTCATTTCAAACTCATCGGCAAACTGCGCAAACTTTTTATCCGCATCGGATAACGCCGCTTCGCCCAAAATGACGGCAAGCTCTTTGGCTTCTTTGCCGCGGGCGTAAGCGGCATAGAGTTGGTTAAAGACGCCGGCATGGTCTTCGCGGGTGACTTTACTTTGCACTTTTTGCGCTAACCGAGACAGGCACGGAAGCACATCAATGGCAGGATAAATGCCGCGTCGGTGTAGGTCACGTGACAGCATGATTTGGCCTTCGGTAATGTAACCGGTTAAATCAGGGATTGGGTGGGTTTTGTCGTCTTCGGGCATAGTCAAAATCGGGATTTGGGTGACCGAGCCTTTTTTACCTTTAATTTTTCCGGCGCGTTCGTAAATGGTGGATAGGTCAGTGTACATGTAGCCTGGATAACCGCGGCGTCCCGGAATTTCTTTACGGGCAGCTGAAATTTCTCGCAAGGCCTCACAGTAATTAGTTAAGTCAGTTAAGATAACTAACACATGCATGTCCTTTTCAAAGGCTAAATATTCAGCGGTCGTTAGGGCAATGCGGGGGAGAGTAATACGTTCAACTACCGGGTCATCAGCTAAGTTAATAAACATCGCGGCGCGTTTAATTGCTCCGGTTTCTTTAAATTCGTTAATAAAGAACTCGGCTTCTTCAAAAGTAATTCCCATAGCCGCAAACACCACGGCAAATTTTTCTGAACCCGCGCCTTTGCCGGTGACTTTGGCTTGCCGTGCAATTTGAGCGGCAATTTCTTGGTGAGGTAATCCGGCGCCAGAGAAAATAGGAAGCTTTTGCCCACGGACAAGGGAGGTAAGTACGTCGATAGTGGATAATCCGGTTTGCATAAATTCATTCGGCACATCACGCATGAATGGGTTAATTGGCGCACCATTAATGTCCACTGTTTTTTCCGGGATGATTTCCGGTAAACCGTCCTTGGGCTTACCGGCCCCGTCAAAAATCCTACCAAGCATATCTTGGCCAACGCCAATTGCCATGGTTTTGCCAAGAAAGGTAACTTTGGTAGTGCCAACATCAATGCCTTGGGAACTTTCAAACATCTGTACCACCGCGTGCTTATCGGTAATTTCCAAAACGCGGCCGCGGCGCTTTTCGCCTCCGGCTAATTCAACTTCAACGAGCTCCTCGTATTTAACGTCGGTGACCTTGTCCACAATGACTAAGGGGCCAGCGACTTCTTTGATGGTAGTGTAGGATTTCTTCATATTAGTTGACTTTAGCGTTTATTGATTTAAGTAAAGCGTCAAATTTGCCTAGTTCGTTCTCTTTGATTTTTTTGGCGTTTATCACATCGTGTTTTATGGGCAAGCTTAGGATATCTTTTAACGTCCTACCATTTTTAAGCGCCTGGCTGGCCGCCCGGTGGAAACTTAAAATTGCATTCAGCATGCCGTATTGCTTAGGTAATGAAGTAAAGGAATCATCTTCCGAGAAGGCGTTTTGCTGCAAGAAGTCTTCACGAATTGATTTGGCCGTGTCTAAGACTAATTGTTCTTCTGGTGACAGGGCGTCAACACCGACTAATTGTACAATTTCTTGAAGTTTAGATTCTTGCTGTAAAATGTTCATGGCTTCCGCGCGAAGCTTCGGCCAACCCTCATTAATTTCTGATTTTAGATAATCATCTATATCGTCAAAGTAGAGCGAATAACTTTGCAACCAATTAATAGATGGGAAATGGCGTTTGTATGCCAACCCGGCGTCTAATCCCCAAAAGACTTTAGTCACGCGCAAAGTATTTTGAGTGACTGGTTCAGATAAGTCTCCGCCTGGAGGCGAAACCGCGCCAATAACGGTAAGGGAACCTTCACGATCTTGTGAGCCTAAAGTTTTAACTACGCCAGCCCGTTCGTAGAAAGCAGCGGTTTTAGAAGCAAGGTAAGCTGGGTAGCCTTCTTCGCCGGGCATTTCTTCTAACCGCCCCGACATTTCGCGCATGGCTTCCGCCCAGCGAGAGGTTGAATCAGCCATCAACGCTACGCTATAGCCCATGTCGCGAAAATATTCGGCGATAGTAATGCCAGTGTAAACTGAGGCTTCGCGCGCGGCTACCGGCATGTTTGAAGTGTTGGCGATTAGTACCGTTCGTTCCATTAATGGCCGGCCAGTTTTTGGGTCTTTTAATTCCGGAAATTCGTCAAGCACATCGGTCATTTCATTTCCGCGTTCGCCACAACCGATAAAGATAATAATATCGGCATCAGCCCACTTGGCTAATTGGTGTTGAATGACGGTTTTACCGGCACCAAAGGGCCCTGGAACTGACCCGGCGCCCCCTTTAGCAATTGGGAAAAACATATCCACCACCCTCTGTCCGGTAATTAAAGGCGCATTGGGAGTTAATTTTTTCTTGGCTTGGCGCGGGTTGCGAATCGGCCAACGTTGTAGCATAGTTACGCTTTTCCCGCCGATCTTAGCCACGGGGTCTTCAACCGTAAATGTGCCGGCTTTAATATCGCTGACTTTTCCGCTCAAACCATAAGGTACTAAAATTTTGTGGCTAATTAGTTCAGTTTCTTGGACTTCACCTAAAATATCTCCAGGTACAACTTCATCACCGTCTTTGGCAGTTGGTTTAAAATCCCATTTTTTGTTACGGCTAATGCCTGGTACTTCGATACCGCGAGTGATATAATCACCAGCTTCGTCAGCGATTAACTCCAAAGGCCTTTGAATTCCGTCATAAATTGAAGTTAATAATCCAGGACCAAGCTCAACCGCCAATGGGTGGTTAGTAAGGGTAACGGGTTCGCCCGGACCGACGCCAGAAGTTTCTTCATATACTTGGATTGAGGCGGTATCGCCATTTAATTCGATGATTTCTCCGACTAAATTTTGATCAGATACTTTGACTACATCAAACATTTTAGCTCCGGTCATGCCCTTGGCAATCACGAGCGGTCCGGAGACCTTTACAATTGTTCCAGTTTTTTCTGCCATATTTTTACTTTGTTATCTTTATAATATTTATCGTGTAGATTCAGCCAGAGGCTGACCCGCCTTAGTGGGAATTTTAAATTACGTTTCTTTTAAAATGTCTGAACCGACCGCCTGCTCTACAATCTTACTGATGTTGCGCAGTCCGGCGCCGGTTGAGCCTTGGTGAGAAGGGATTGGTACAATTGCTGGCAGTGCGCGGCTGGGTAATTCGGCTAAATAATCTTTAATTTTATCGGCCCAATCTTCGGTGATAAAAATGACAGCGGTTTCATTAGCGGCAATGATTTTATCAATAGTTTCACCAGCGTGTTCCGGGTTTTGAACGGGGTGCGGGGTGACACCCAAGGCTTGAAAACCCTGAATGCTTTCAAGGCTACCGATAATAGCGATTTTATATTCCATACACGCGAGATTGAATAACGTCTTGGGATAAGTTGTTGATTTTGCCAATCATAATAACCCTCACATTTCTAATGGCGTCTAATTTTTTTCTGACATAAGCGACAACTGGAGCCGGGCCAAAAACTTGGTAGACAACAGAGTCTAAAAAACTGTATTCGATTTGATCTAAAACCCCAGTTAACTCG
>PEZZ01000027.1:0-9980 GCA_002773845.1 Candidatus Buchananbacteria bacterium CG10_big_fil_rev_8_21_14_0_10_42_9 | reverse complement strand
TTTAGTTTCTAGCACTTCGTTTATTCTTTTCCATTGGGCGTCGTTGAATTTTGACTTAAATAGACTGGTTACGCTTAGCCCTTCATCTGCGTACGCGCTATCCAGATTTGAAGCCGTGAAGCTGCCGCCCAAAATCCAATATTGGCTGACTGTATTTTTATCTAGGCCGATGAAACGCGCGCGAATAAAGATTTTTAAGTTGGCATGATCAATTTGCATTTTGATGTAATCATGCACAAATTGGCTTTTGATTTTTTTGGCCAGGATTAAAGCCGCAGCAAAATATTTGGAATCGACGTAGGCATCAATGGCTTGAGGTGCGGGATTTTCGCCTAGGTCTGCTTTCGCTTCGGTAATTACCGCCCACCAATCACGGGGCGCATTAACCGGATCAGCCCAATCGGCTGAGGGGACACTGCCGAAGTTAGAGAAATCGTCGGGGGATATATTGTTAACTTGATGTTTTTGTTTTAATCGAGCTTTTAAGTTGTTATAATCATCTTGCAATAATAATAGTTGAACTAAAGTTTTATTCGGCACGTACGTTTGCAAAAACGTTTTTAATTCTTGCAAATCAGCTTTGAGTGCTTGGTAATATTGTTCTGGTTTTAAGTCTTGCATGTTATTGGCATAATCAGTGTCATACAATACCTGAAATGCGTCAGCGGCGGTGGCGGCACCAACCATCCGTTCCAAATCAATCCGATCTGGCAAGCGAGTTTCCAGATGCTTAATGCGGGCATTGATGTGAGCGTAGGCAGTTTCAGACATATTAACCAAAGATAATATTGGCCACTTCCGGCGTTAACTCTGATTTTAAGGTAGCAATAAGTTCATCAAAGCGGCTATCAATCATAACGTCTTGGGATTGGAAAACAAATCCACCGCCGCCATTGAGCGCCTCGGCGCCAACTTTGCAGTTCTTACCGCTAGCCTTGAGGGCTTTTTTAGTTATTGATTCTTTGCCTTTTACTGGAATTACTTCACCGTCAATGCCTTGGGGCAAAGCTTTGATCAGCTTGACAATTTGTTTTTCGTATTCACTGTCGTTTAATGATGATAATTTGGCCAAGGCTTGTTTGAATACTTCGTCAATAACCGCTTGTTTTTTTTGTAGAATAGCGGCTTGGCGTTGGCTTGCCAAAGTGAAATCAGCTTGCTGAACTTTTTTTTGCGCTTTAATTTTAGCCTGGGCAATGATTTCAGCCTTGCGAGCTTTGATTTTTTGCTCCCAGCTCTTGCGTAACTCTAGCAAAGCATGCTCTTTTTGCTGGTCAATTTTAGCGGTTTCGCTAAGGGTTTGTTTTTCAATTGCTTTGACAATGTCTTGCAATGCCATAGTTAGCCAATGTTTATTCCATTAATTAGTAGGATCGTAGTAAGCAGTCCCAAGACAGCATAAGTTTCTACCATGGCTGATAAAATAATTGCTTTGCCGGAAGCTTTGGGTGATTTAGCCACAATCCCCATGCCGCCAGCCGATACTTTACCTTGGAGCCATCCAGAAGTTAGTCCGGCAATGGCAATGGGCAAACAGGCAAATAAAATTTGCCAGCCAAGTGCGGTTGAGATATCAACCGCGCCGCCGCCTAATAACCCTACTTTTTGTAAGGCCATAATTGCACCTAAGAAACCGTAAATTCCCTGCGTGCCGGGCAAAGCTTCTAGTAGCAAAACTTTACCGAATTTGTCTGGGTCTTCCGCGGTAACGCCCGTGCCGGCTTGGCCGGCAATTGACACACCAAGGGCAGATCCAGTGCCTGCTAATCCGGCCGCTAATGCCGCGCCCAAAATTGCAAGTGCTAATCCTATCGTCATATGTTTTTACTTAGTTATTTATTATTTCGCCCAGGGGTCGATCACCCCTTGGGTGATATTATTTAGTTATTCGAACGAATCGACTTTGTTTTGAAAATGGTTCAAATGTTTTCCCGCCGCCTTCCATAAATTTCGGGAAAAATTCCACAAATTGCAAACGGCCAGAGTGAATATAAGCGCCAAGTACGTTAATCGCCATATTAAAAATGTGTCCGCCAATTAAAATTCCAATAGTTAGCACCCAACCAACATAAGGCACTAAATCGGCGGCCAAAAAAGCGATTAAGTTAATCACTGAAGCAATAATGCCGGTGGCTAGTCCAAGCGCGAGCAAACGCGAATAAGATAAAACATCTGAGAAGTAACCAACAATATTATATAAGCCTAAAATACCGATGACTGGCTTTAAAAATAGATTTTTGGTTTGTCGCATCCCAGAAATGACAACCAAAGCTAAACCTAAATAAAGTAAATAAAGTGACGGTATTAGCGTGACGGGCGGCAAAACTTCGCTTTTTGCCATGATCCAAACCATCAACATGCTTAGGGTATAAAACCAAACGCCTGAACCCCACAGCGCTTCGCTGATTTGTCCGTGTTTTACTTTCCACCAGATGTTAACGACTAAGCCAACTAAAACTTGAATGACGCCTAAAATTAAAGAAATAATTAACATCGTGATTGGATCAGCCACCGGGTCAATTAATCGGATTTGTTGTAAGATATTTCTAATTGGTTCAATGGTAATAGTGTCTATAGCGATTCCAAACCAACCGCCGGCAAGTGCGCCCAAGACAAAAGTGGCAATGCCGCCATAGACTAATACCTTTAATAATTTTTTAGCCTCGGCGCCAACTTTCATTAATTTTAAGGCTAAAAACGACAGGCCGGCTAGCACCGCTCCGTAGCCGGCATCGGTTAAACATAAACCAAAAAAGATAATGAAAAATGGAGCTAGCCACGGTGTTGGATCTGGCTCGCCCGCCAAAGGTGAGCCATAGATTCCGGTAATTGCTTCAAACGGGCGAAAGCCCTTGTTTCGAAGTTGCACCGGCACGTTGTCGTCTTTGCCAATTGGTTGCTCAATGACCGCTATGGCTGAAGTGGTTTCATGCAGTCTTTTATTTACAGTTTTTAAATCTGAATTTGCTACCCAGCCAGTTAAAATAGCGGTTTGTTCGGTGGTGCTTGCCGTTGCCACTTTTTCAGCTTGTTGTAATTGCCAATCGACTAAATCAGAAATGATTTTTAAATTAGCCACATTTTTTGCCAACGTTTCAGCTTCTTTTTTGGCGTCATCAATTTTTGACTGATTGATTTTTAATTCACGTTTAATTGCCTCCAGCCGGTAGATAATTTTATCATCCAGTTCAGGCAATTCAACAAATTTAACTTGTTGCCATTCTGGCAATTCAGTCAGGCTTTTATCTTTAAAGATAATTGAAAAATAAGATTCGGTGCCGATCGCGTTGACTTTGGCAATTTCAATTTCTTTAGTCGCTGAAAATTTTAAAAGTTTGTCAAAAATTTCGTTCGGGGCGGAGGCAAAAAGAAGATGAAAATTTTTAGGTAAGTCTTTGGTCATCGGCACAAAACTTAAATTTTCCCACGGCGACAAAAGTTCTTGTTCGGCAATTAGTTTTTCGCCTCGCGCTTCTAAATCACTAATACTTTGTTCTAGTTTTTGGGCTTGGCTTACAATTTTTGACCAATTGGTTTGATTGGCAATTTCAACCGCTTGTTTTTCTGACACTGCGATTTTAGGATCTAAAATTTTATCCAGGGTGCCTTTTGGGTCAACATAATACGGAGTTAAAAAGTTAATCGCAAATAACAAATTAGCGCTATCTTTTTCTAAGCTAGCTAACTTTTCGTTGTATGGCGTTTGCTCGGATTCGTTTTCAAGATGAACTAAGCTTAAATTTTGTAAAGTTTCTAAAACTTTTTGACTTTCGCTTTGTTTAAAAATAATGTTTATTTTTTTTATTTGAGAACTTGCCATAACTATTTTAACTTGTCGATAATGTGGTTAACGGCTTGGGTAATTTTATCTTTTGGGACGGCGTCTAGTTTTTGCAACTCAGCTTGTAAATTTTTCTGGGCTGTTTGTTTAAGCTCGCTTACTTCTTTATTAACGTCTTGGACAATTTGGTTTAGTTCATCATTGACTTCGGTTTCGACAGACTCTAATTTTTGGCTAAAATCGGCGTTGGCTTTTTTCACTTCAGCCTCAGAATTTTTTTTAGCCAAACTAATAGCTTCGGCGCTATTTGCTTCAGCTTGCTTAATTGTTTCAATAGGGTCAGTATTTGGCATGAGTTTATTTTTAGAAAATTTTTGAGTAGAATTGTCAATTTTGACGAGGTAAGTATAAGGAAATATTTGAGTCTGTCAAGGGTATGAAATAAATAAATCCCTAATTTTAGCTTAATTATTGCTATTGGCGCTTTTTTGAAATCATGGTAGCGTAGCTCTAATATTACTGTTAGGGCAACCGCCTAGAAAGGCTTGGTGTGTAATGTCGCCCACCGTATTCGTTGCCGGTTTATTTGTTGTCGCGTTTTTTTCTCGAATTTTTGCTTTGATTGTCGCCTTGTTGATTTGGGCGTATGAAGACCCGTTTGGGGCCGAAGCAGACGAAAATAGCCGACAATAATAATCCCCGGAAAGAGTGGAGAACTTTCCGGGGCGTTTTGTTTTAAGAGGCTTGACATTTTCTATTACCTTGATAAGTTTTAAATAAGTTTATCTGGGTAAACTCAAACCAGAAAGGACGGTGAATCTTGGTCGGAGTTTGTTGTCTGTCTTGGGTAGCGACTGCCTTTATGGCGGCGTTTCTGCCCTTGGCGTGGAGAAATCGCGACGCCCAAGCGAAGCCCCAAGAAGGCATCCCTAACGGGATGGTCCAATTTGTGGCTCAAGCCATTTTGACAGTTGTGTTCTTGGCCGGGAGCGTCAGCATAACGGCCTTGGTGCTGTCGGGAGGGGCAGCCTAAGCTTGGCTTATCCACCAACCTAAACGACCCGAGGATTGAGGACCCCGGGTCGTCGTACGTTTAAAGGCTTTATTGAAGTTCTTCTTTTTTTTCTTTAACAAAGCCCGTCAACTCTTCTACGCCAGACACCACCATTTTAAGCGGGGCCTCAATGATGTTGTCTAAAATGAAAATAAAAATATTAATTTTTTGAGAGTTCATAGACACCCAACGCCCAGCCCGTAAAATGGGCAAAGTTAAAATATCAAATAGAAAACTTAAAATTCCATCACGCCGGTCTAAAACCACAAGCTCTTTGGCGTGATAGCGAATGCGAATAGCAAAAAAACTGATGATACTTAAGAACAGCAAGAATAAAAATCCGCTTAAAACGCTAAAATCTAACCGGCGCAAAATGGTTATGATTATGCCAAACGAAACGGCGAACATCAGTAAGTAAAAAAGGCCAAAAAAGAAATTTAACGTTACACTGCTGCGTCGGTGTTTGTAAATTAACTTATCACTTTTCTCCCCGTAAATAATGTCACTTACACCTTTGACAATTTTTTGGGTATTTTTTTTGCTGGGTACGCTGATCGGAATAGTGATTAAAAACATTAACACCGGGTGAAATACGATATTAATAATTAGCGGTGTAAAAATTACACTGCCATATACAATTAAATCATACGGCACTTCTAAAATTAAACCTAAGGTCATTTTAGTGATAAAAATGTAAAGTACGGAGCGAACAACCGAACGATGTAATTTTTTACGGGCTTCTTTGTAGCGGGTGTTGCATGCGTCTTCAACGGCTAAACTTAATTTTCCAGTGTCGCTTACGGTGGCCATAGAGTCGCTGGCCTTAACCATTAACACATCGCGCAAAATTGAAAAATAAATGTTATGTTTTTTTAAAAAACGAGTTAGTTTTTCGCCAAATGGATTTTTTATTTGCCGATCAATGTTATCGATGAGCTTTTCTAAATGAGCCGAAGCGCCGGATGAGGTTTCGGCGCTGGGGTTATTCCAATCCGGGTAATAAAGTTTAAGCAGTTCATAACGGAGCAAAGGGTGGTCAGATTTTATTAAGCCGCGCCAAACGGTCAAGTAAAGTTGAACATCTCGTTCTTGCTCTGGCAGGGGGTTATTAACATAGACTAATTCTGTTTTTAAATATTGGTACATCGCCATCACAGTGGCGCGATCACGCACCAGCGGGAAAAGCTTTTCTTCAATTTCACACGCCATTACCGCAATTAACCATTTAACAACGGCTGAACTTTTACGGTCGGTTATGGTTTTGTCATACGGCTCAATGAGATAAAGATATTTATCAATTATTTTTTCAATATCCGGAATTTTAGTCACCGGAACTTTTTTATTCTCTAAATATTTGGTGCGGATAAGTTCGGTCAAAAGAGTTTGAGCTAAATTTTTGCGCTTGCCTTCAACTATAATCATCCGGCGTAAATATCTAGCAATGCCGTTGCGCCGGACTAAATGTTCCTCTTGGTAGTCTAAGGTGTTACGAATACGTTCATAAAAGGAAACGATTTTGGTCGTAATTAAACTAACCTCAAGTTTTTCAACGTCCGGCGGAACAAATTCTTTATAAACCGTTGGTTTAAATTGCTTGACTAAATCCTCAACCAACGGTGTTATTTGTTTTTGAGCCATGTAGCAATTGTATCAGTTTCCGGCAAGAATTCAAGGTAAGCAGATAGTAAAATGTTTGTTTTATGCTATAATTATGGTGATATTCAACTCATGGTCGTAACTTTAACCAAGTCATTGCTTACCCGCTTACAGTTTTATTTTCGGATATTGATTTTTATTTTGGCTATGTCCGTTTTTTTGTATTTTGGCATCCGGAGCAGTATTGTAAACGCTCATACAGAAAGTGAATTATATATCACCACAAACTCACCTCAAGTAAAGCTCGAGGCTGGCACAATTGTGTTTTCAGCCAATAGTTCCCAGCCGCTTTCTGGCTTCCAATTTATATTATCTCGGGACGGAAAAAACATTGTGTCGCCGGCCTCTTCCCCGGATAGTTTTAGCTGGTTAAGTGAAGTTGATGTAACTAATTTATCGCCGGGGGGATATTTAGTTAATGGCGTGTCGTTGAATGATCGTGGCAATAGCGTGGCGGCTTCGCAAAATAAATATGTGATACAAATTAATGAAGGCCAAATCAAAGTTTTACCGGGTGATGATTTTTTCTATACGTCCCAGCCAGTAAAAGATTTAGCGGACCAACTTGATGACAGCTTGTTGTTTAACAATAGTGTATTTAGTACGTCTCAGCCATTAGTTTTTTTACCGTTGCCAGCCATACCCAATGATCAGGTTTTATTTCCGCCAATGATTTTAACAATGGATAGTGATGGCGACAGCTTGCCCGATGATTTGGAAAATTTATTAAAAACCAACGTGTTGAAAGCTGATTCTGATGAAGATGGTGACAGTGATTTTAAAGAATTGCAAAATCAAAGCAATCCCTTGGGGGCAGATAACCAGGTGTTGCCGTTATCTTTAAACCAGACAATTTTAGCTTTATTGAGCTTGCGGGCACTGGAATTACCTCAAGCTACAGGGCTCGAAACTGTTAATTATAAAATTAATCGCGTTACTAATTTTACGCGGGAGGAAAACAACTACATTGTTTTTTCCGGTACCGGCCGGCCCGGGGAAGTGCTGTCATTTTTTGTTGACAGCCACACCCCAATTTTAGGCTTTACCCAAGTTGGCGGGGCGGGTAATTGGAATTATTACTTGCCTAATATTTTAAACGACGGAGAATACAACGCTACTGTCGCGGTGTTAGATTCAGCTGGTAAAGTTATGCAAAAAAGCGAGCCGCAATTTTTTACTATTGCTAACGGCCGTTATATTAGCATTTCAGAATATTTAGCTACCACGTTTAATCCGTCAACGAATAATTCTTTGAAATTGCAAATGCTTTATTTTGCCGGAGCTATAATTATTGTGGCCGCGGCAATTATGATGGCACGTTGGTTTTTTAACCGCCGGCAAACCAGTTTGTGGAATTAAGTAATTATTATGATTAGATATTATAAATACCAAAAACTTTGGACAACGCTACGAGTATTAATGGTTGCGGTAATGGTTTTAGTGCTTACCGCGATGCGGTTTGAATGGGAGATTTTCAATATTTCAGCCAGGGAATTTTTTTGGATGCTTTTAATCCCGTTAATGGTTTATACAATTTTTTTTGCAGTTGGATTGTGGCGAAATATTTGCCCGCTAGCCACATTTAATTTGTTTAACTGGGTATTTTGGTGGCGCAAAAAAATGGAGCGGCAGGGGCCAAGAATTAATCAACTTACAGGTTGGCGGTTGCCATTTTATAACTTTGTGAAGCGTAAGGGCCTGTTGATTAGCGCCATTGCTTTTTGGGTGATTGTGCCTTCGCGCTTGATTTTATCAGACCTTCATCCTCAGTTTGGATTTTGGGCGTTGATTTTAATGTTTGCGGTGGCTTTTGTTATGGGTTTAATCTTCCCGGTAAAGTCAGGTTGGTGTACGGCCTTGTGTCCAGTATCAGCGGCTGAAAAAGCGTATTCTATTAATCCGTCAATTCAAATTAAAAATAATCGGTGTCATTATAAATTGCCAAAAACTGGCGCAATTTCAAATTGCAATAATTGTTCTTTTAACTGTATGGACGTGCGTGAACCAGAACACGCTTATTGGTTAGAGCAAGATACGAAAGTGATGCATGATAGCGTCAACGCCCGAATGCGTAAATTATTTATCTCGGTTTTTCCGGGCTTTATTTTAAGCTATTACGTGATTGCGCCTAGGCTTTTGTACTTTGACGGCTATACAGTAAAAACTTTTGCATATTTATATCTATCTTTTTTGCCGGCGATGTTAATTGCTGTTGCTGTTTATGAAGTATTGAAATTACTTAAGCGTTTACAAATTGATATGCGCAGAAATTTGCCGCGGCCAGAAGGGCAATATGACGAATCTTACTTACAATTTAAGCGCCGTTTGGATATGCTGTATATCACCTTGGCTTTCGGCATTTATTTTTATTATACATCAAATTATATCTTCACACGCATGTTGACGCGGATGTTTTCAATATCTAACAGTGAAAGCCAAATTATTTTTTACATTGGTTTGGCGGTAGTTTATAGTTTAATGCTGCAAGGCCTAAAAAGTGGATGGAATGAATTAGATAAAGGGCGATATCAGCCGAGTTGGTGGTAATAAGGCGAAGAGCAAATAGCAAACAGAAAAGAGTAAATAGTTATAATGACTTATTTTAAAATAGTTAAAAAAAGTAAGAAATCCAAAGCGCGATTAACCAAACTAACAACCAAGCACGGCGAAATTGCCGGGCCGTTTTTTATGCCGATTGCCACTCGGGGAGCGGTGAAAAACGTGTCAGTGGATGAGATGATGGAGCTTGGAGCACAAATTTTATTGTCTAACACTTATCATCTGTTATTGGAGCCGGGCATGGCGGTAATGAAAAAAGCGAGCGGGCTGCATCAGTTTATGAATTGGCCAGGACCAATATTAACAGATTCGGGCGGCTATCAAGTTTTTTCTTTAGGCAAGCATAGAAAAATTACCGAACACGGTGTTTATTTTGCGGATCCTAAAAACGGCAACAAATATTTTTTAACGCCTGAGCGCGCGGTACAAATTCAAAGTATTATTGGCGCAGATATTATGATGGTGCTAGATGAGTGTCCGCCGTACCCTTGCTCAAAAAAATATGCCAAAGAATCTTTGGAGCTAACCACCGGTTGGGCCAAGCGCTGCTTAGCTGAAAAGAAGAAGTTAAAAAATAAAAATTTGCTTTTTGGCATTGTTCAAGGAAGCACCTTTAAAGATTTACGAACTGAATCGGCGCGGCAATTAACCGCAATGAATTTTGATGGATTTGCGATTGGTGGGGTGGCCGTTGGCGAACCGCGTCAAAAAATGGCGCAAGTATTAAAATGGGTAGAGCCTTTATTGCCGCCCGATAAGCCTCGTTATCTCATGGGTCTTGGCCGCCCAGAAGAATTAGTTATGGCGGTAAAAAACGGGATGGACATGTTTGATTGCGTCATTCCAACGCGTGAAGCTCGCCATGGCCGGTTATATGTATTTAATTTTGCTAAACCAAATATTAATTCAAAATCATTTTATAAAACCATA